>NZ_JAVRBR020000017.1:0-51179 GCF_034531165.2 Dendronalium sp. ChiSLP03b
ATAGTTGCTTGGCATTCATGCCAAGCATGGGTTGAGGAACTGGTCGGTTCTATTCGCAATAAGCAGGCATATTATCAGCGAGGTTTAAGAGCTATGAAGCTTATACAGCAAGCACTTTAACTTGCTTGTCGCCCCTTGAAGTGTTTGATTCTCTGCGTTCCCCCATCCCCGTGTCATCTTTAATCTAGCTTCTAATTTATGAGGTTATTAATGCGTCAGCTACCATTTTGGAAATCGTCGGAAATTCCACAAACAGGTGCAGAAAAATTAGTAAAAGGGAATATCCTTTCTTCGTTAGAGCAACAGGCGATCGCAGAAATGAACAAAGTGCGGACAAATCCTACTGCATATCTTCAAATTCTGGAAAATTATCGCCAGCGCTTTCATGGCAAACAAGTCAAAATCTCTGATTACGTTTACTTACAAACTCAAGAAGGAGTAAAAGCAGTTGATGAAGCGATCGCATTTCTCAAGTCAGCCCGTCCTGTAGGATCTTTAACCGTATCTCAAGGTATGTCTTTGGGTGCTAGGGATCATGTCAAAGACCAAGGTTTAAAAGGTACAACAGGTCACGATGGTAGCGATGGTGGCGATCCCTTCACTCGCATCAGCCGCTATGGCAGTTGGCAAGTCACTGCTGGCGAAAACATCAGCTATGGTTCTAGTACAGCCCAAGATATTATCATGCAGTTGATTATTGATGATGGAGTACCGTCACGCGGTCATCGCCACAATATTTTTAACCCAGCTTTTAAAGTTGCAGGAGTCGCTTTTGGTATTCACGCCACATACAGACAGATGTGTGTGATTACCTATGCTGGAGGATATATAGAAAAGTAGGTTTGATACTAGATAAATCGCTTACTACAAAAAAAGGTTTTATCTTATATTTCATTACGTCTACCTACTTATTGTTAAACCGCTTCGCCTTTAGCTGTATGACACAATTAGAAATAGGACATAGCAAACTACGATGACAAAAAGGCTAGACCGGATTAAAGCGATTGTAAGTGAGTTGAAAGAAATTAGAGACTTGAGAACAGAGACTCAAAGAATCGTAGAACATTTGTTTGGTAGACAGGAGAACGGCAAGTAATGAGCGATCGCCATAGTCATATCTCAGCTGATGCTGCACGTCTTAACGTCTATGTCCAAGGTCAAGGATTCCCGATTTTAGCCTTACACGGTCATCCTGGTTCTGGTCGTAGTCTTTCTGTATTTACCAATCATTTATCAAAACGCTACCAAACTATTGCCCCAGATTTGCGCGGATACGGTCAAAGTCGCTTTAATGGAAAGTTTGAAATGACCGACCATTTGGCTGACTTAGAGACGCTATTAGACCGCTTGCAAATTGAAAAATGTCTCTTACTAGGATGGTCACTTGGTGGGATTTTAGCTATGGAATTGGCACTACGCCTGCCACAGCGCATCACTGGGATGATTTTGGTGGCTACTGCGGCGAGACCGCGTGGCAATCATCCCCCAATAACTTGGCAAGATAATCTCTATACTGGCGTTGCTGCACTTTTAAACTCTATTAATCCGAGTTGGCAGTGGAATATAGAAACTTTTGGCAAGCGATCGCTTTTTCGTTACCTTATTCAACAACATACACTTACTGCTTATAGCTACATTGCCAAGGAAGCTATGCCAGCTTATTTGCAAACCTCCCCTAATGCTACTCGCGCTCTCTATACTGCCCTTCGCGCTGGCTACGACCGACTTACAGACTTACAGCAAATTCACTGTCCTAGTTTGGTACTTGCTGGTGTCCAAGACCGTCACATCACAGTTGAGTCTAGTTTAGAGACTGCTCGATACCTGAAAAATAGTCAGTGGCAGTGTTATTCCAATACCGCTCATCTTTTCCCGTGGGAGATCCCCCAGCAGGTACTGAGTGACATTGACCGTTGGCTAGAAGACCATCCACAGGTAATAAGTAATTAATAGTCAGTGATGGTCAGTTGTTTTTCCACTGACCACTGACCATACCCTGCGGGTTCTGTTTTAGCAGTACGGGTGACGCTCCTAACGTCGCTAACGCCAATTATTCATGGGGAAAATCCCCAAGACCGTACTGGTTCACCACTGACAACTAACTCTTGCCTTACTTACATCTGACCGCTAAAGACAGGCTTTACTTTGCGGTCAATCCTTTCCCCCAAGTCTTCAGCAATTGTCAAGGTATTTGGTTTGCAGCGCTTCACGTTCACCAATATTCCTTGAGCTCCTTCTAACTCTAGGTCTTCTACATATCCTTTGAGCGCCACTTTGGCATCAGAAGAATTAATGAATGGCCCAAAGTAGTAGGTGCAACGGGGATTTTGTGTCACAATCTCCACCCACCAAGCTAAGCCGAGACTATTAAATGTGCTAATCAAACTTTCCTTCAGGTTATCCCAAATTGTTTTCATGGTTGTTGCTGATTTATCAAATGGTACTGAGTGTTAAACGATATGTTGCTGTTTTTTTGCTTTACATTTCTTTATACTCTTTTCCTCTTATTTTTCAAAGAGGTTTTTTGAATTTATCTAAGTACAAAGTGTTTAACGACCGCTGGCGATAAATCTCATAAAGCGCCATGCCCGCAGCTACTGAGGCATTCAGGCTAGGGGTCTTACCCAGCAGCGGAATTGATACCAATACATCGCAGGAGCGTTGTATTAACATACCTAGACCTTCACCTTCAGAGCCAACTACCAAAACGATAGGGCCGCGGAAATTGACTGAATGCAGGGGTTCGCTGCCTGTTGCGGCAGTACCATAAATCCAAAAGCCAGCTTCTTTCAATTCTTCCAAGGCGCGACTGAGGTTGATTACTCTAGCTACTGGAAAGTTTTCTAAAGCACCTGCTGCCACTTTCACGACTGTGGAAGTAATACCAGCTGCCCTCCTTTGGGGAATTACCAATCCTTGAGCGCCTATTGCTTCGGCAGTGCGAATAATTGCTCCTAAGTTGTGGGGATCGGTAATCCCATCAGCTACGACAATTACGGGATCGGTGAGTGATTTCGTCTGTGCAATCAAATCTGGTAATTCGATATAGGTATAGGGGGTTATTTGTGCCGCTATACCTTGGTGATTGGCCCCGTTGGTAATTTGGTCTAAGCGCTTAGGTTCTACTTCATCAATTACTGTGCCATTGTCCTTAGCTTGGAGAATTAGATGATGAAAGCGGGGATCGTAACGCAGGCGGGAGGTAATCCAGATGCGGTTTAGACCGCGTTGATTTTCCAAGGCACTCAACACTGGATGGCGACCGTAGATGAGATCGCTATCTTCTGTGGGTTTTGGAGATGGAGATGGATGAGAGAAGTTACGCTGGGGGCGTGGTTTACTATCCCCATCCCTGTGTCGGGGAGTGGGAAGAGAATCAGCAACTACACTCTTGCCCTTTATTTTAAGGGGTTGCCCACGATTTGGTTCGCCAGAAGTCTTGATTTTTCTTGGTTTATTCGGCATATAAGTTTTGGGTATAGCTTGTGGGTGGGCTTCCCGATTCTTGGAATTTACCAGGACTACACTACCGATCCCGCCATGAGATTAAGTTTCACACTGTTTCTCTAAATGAAGTTTTTGCAACAGTTCGGTTAAGCGCTGGGAATCGGTGAGATACAGGTAGCCAATTAAAGTTTCTAGACTAGTTGCTTGTTGATAAATTTCGGGATCGACCCGTTTTGTGCGTCTTGTGGCAGCGTTACGGCCCCGCCGTACAATTTCTAATTCGGTTTGCTTCAGATGAGGAATCAGCGATCGCAAATGTAGCGCCTGTGTTTCCGCTCTTACCTGTGCCACTACTAAATGATGGTATGTTTCTGTCCTCTGCAACGGCAGTAAATAGAACATTCTAACATATAGTTCATAAATCGCATCTCCTATATATGCTAAAGCAGCAGGAGAAATTTGTTGCAGTTGTGTCTGGGAAATCTTTTGGGGTAATTGCGCTGTAGTTGCCAAGAATGCTGGGGTCAAAGATGAATCCGTCTGAGGAACTTCATCTTGTCCGCTTAATAATTCTTCCTCCTTTGACTTCACAAGTTGATCGTTCCTTATTGGGCTATATTTGGGGGGCATCTTCGGAGAGATTTATTTTTCCTTAACATGCCATGCTGGTGTACCTAGCATAAACAATACTATCAAAATCACTTAATAATTTTATCTTTTTTTATCTTTTTCGATTGCTAGTTTGCACTGAAAATTAATTTTATTTGTGTACAATCTGCATGGTTTCATTGACTTGATAAGCTATGCTTTGAAGTATCAAATATCCCCTAAACTGAAAGGATAAATTTGCTAGAAGGTATCTATAAAATCAATATTAAATTTTAGAGGGTGCTAATAGTGACAAATTGCCAAATCGATCGCTAATTTTCAGCGGTGCCTGATGCCTGAAAAATGCTAAGATTACCTTGAAAAATGTATTGTAGTCTCATATAACAGCAACCGTGCAGGAGGAAAATTCACATAGCTTTTTGCTTTCCCTGCTTAATATTTTATCGATAACTTCTAGTTATATATTCCTCAAAACCAACTTTTTTCAATTTTAGCTAAAGGCTACACAGATTTTTACTGGTTGTATTAATATTTTATTTTTTCAAATTGAGATATACTAATTTTCTTGGACAATATCGTTGATATGATATCTGCTGGCTTGTATGCCTCTCTCACGAGGAGAGAGGTTGTCTGCCAGTGCTTATACAAATTAAGCTACCCCGAGTAAGCATATGGATAGCTAAGTTTATCTCTCCAGTCAAGCGATCAATGCTACTTGTTGATGTTTTCTAAAGCTGCATCAACTGTGGTTTGCAGCGAGAGAAACTTCTCTAAGCGAACAAGCTTGACCGTTTGAGTTACTCGGGCATTAGTGACAATTTGCAAGGTGCCATCGGCGGTTTGAGCCTGCTTGGCTAGCTGCACCAAAGCACCCAAGCCAGAGCTATCAACAAAGTCAATTTGTGAGAGATCCAGAATAATGTGCTTTGGACCCTCGTCAATTTTTTGGCCAAGTACCTTGCGAAACGTCGGCTCAGAAAAAGCATCTAACAAACCTGTGAGGCGGAATAGCTGACAGTTATCCCGGATTTCACGAGTGCCTCTCAGGCTCACGGTTAGATTAAGTGGCTCAGCAATAATTCCCTCCTCATCATTAAAAGTGAACGCTCAAGTATAGATGGTTTTTGTGCATGTTGTCTACAACCTGCCGGGGTAGGAGAGAAGAGAGCAGGGGGAGGCAGGGGGAGCAGGGAAGGCAGGGGAAGGGGGGCGGAGGAGAAAAAGACTATATTGAAGGCTTGTTCCCCATTTTCCTCGTCTCCCTCATCTTCATTTTTAACTCACCTTGGCTGTTGCCGCTTGACGAACTGCTCGCATTGCTTGCACAAACTCTTCAAACAAGTAATCAGCATCGTGAGGGCCAGGACTGGCCTCTGGGTGATACTGTACGGAGAATATGGGCAGAGACTTGTGACGTACCCCGGCTACGGTGCGATCGTTTAAGTTTAAGTGGCTGATTTCCACAACTGACGCAGGTAAAGAATCTGGGTCGAGCGCAAAACTGTGGTTTTGGCTGGTAATTTCTATCCTTTGTTGTAATCCCGCAGGCTGATTTAAACCCCGATGACCAAATTTGAGTTTAAAGGTTTCTGCTCCAAGGGCATGACCCAAAATTTGGTGTCCCATACAAATACCAAACATAGGTTTTTGGCTTTGAAGCAACGTCTTGGTAGTTTCAATGCCCTCGATGACTGCCGCCGGGTCGCCAGGCCCATTGGAAAGAAAAATACCATCTGGATTGTAATTGAGAATTTCTTCTGGTGGTGTATCAGCAGGAACAACTATCACTCGACAACCATAACTTGCCAAGCGACGCAATATATTGCGTTTTACGCCAAAGTCAAGGGCAACCACGGTGAAAGATTCCTCATGGTCTGCCACGGATTGAGAGTTGAATTCCCAAGTTGGAATTGTGGGATTTGACCATTCATAAACTTTGGGGGTAGTGACTTCGCGTACCAAATTCAATCCTGCCATGTTGGGAGCAGCTTGCACCTGCTCTAGCAACTCCGCCTCATCTAAAATCGTTGTGGAAATGCCACCATTCATGGCTCCGAACATCCGAATTTTGCGGGTGAGGGCACGGGTATCGATGCCATAGATACCGGGTATCTGGTGTTGTTTGAGATAGCCAGGCAAAGATTGTGTTGAGCGCCAGTTGCTGGGTTGATGACAAATATTGCGAGCGATCGCCCCTTGCACTTGGGGCCGCTCTGATTCCTCATCTTCAGGATTGATACCTGTATTACCCAATTCAGGATAAGTAAAAATAACAATTTGACCGCAGTAACTAGGATCGGTCAGCACTTCTTGATATCCGGTCATGCCAGTGTTAAATACCACTTCCCCGATTGTGGTTCCCGTCGCACCGAAAGACCAACCGCGATAAGCGGTGCCATCTGCTAAGACAAGTAGAGCAGGTATTGCGTCAGTCAAGGTCATAAGCGATAGATTAGGGATTGGGTATTGGGGATTGGGGATGGGGTATTGGGAAAGATTTTCCAAGTCCCCAGTCTCTAGTCCCCAATCAACAGTTAACTGTGAGCAGTCTTTAGTATTTAGTTTAGTTAATACTGCGAATGTTAATTATCCCATGAGTTCAGAAATTCAGCGCTCTCAAGGAAATTAAGTAAAAATTAAAAACAGAACGTGCAAAATTTGTATAAGGAAATCGATGGCGACAGTGGATTTGCAATCCCTTGGGCAGTTAAAATCGAAATTAATTATGCTTCAGCCTTTTTTATCTCGTGCAGCCCTGATTTTTCTTTCAAGCGCCTTAGCAGTCTTGGGTGTTGCCTGTAGTGAAGAAAAACAGACTAGTGCAATTCTTCGCACTCAAGAGTCTGTAGTTAGTGACAATCCGGTAGTACCACCTGCTACTGAACCAGCAGCATCATCGGCTATCCCAGAACCGGAAACTCTGCCACCGTCGGAATTTACACCAAGTTCTTTTGAACAAGGTTTAGATAAAGCCGCAGGAGCTGAGAGTATCAGCCAATCTGCTCAATCCCCAGATGATTGGAATTTGGTAAGAAGTCAATTCCAGGAGGCGATTGCGCTGATGAAGAAAGTGCGGCGACAAAGTTCAGATTTTGCGATCGCCCAAGCCAAAATTTCCGAATACCAACGTCAGGTCAAGTATGCTCGACAAAAAGCTACTGCTAACCGTCATTCGCCATTAGAGGCACAACCCAAAAGGGTAGTCGTTGTCGTTCCTCAAGGAGCAACTGCACCCAACTTGACTATACCCGTACCTCAACCTGCACAAGCAAAATTGCCACCGACAAAACCACTCTTTCCCACACCAGAACTGTTCAATCCAGACAAAGAGGTATTTGTCGCTCCTATTAAACGGCGCGTTGGTGGCACGCCAATTGTGGAAGTGACTTTTAATGGTCAGCGACAGTTTGACATGATTGTGGATACAGGAGCCAGTGGTACGGTAATTACCCAACAGATGGCTGTTGCCTTGGGGGTAGTACCAGTGGGGAGGGCTAAGGCTAACACTGCCAGTTCTAGAGCTGTGGAATTTCCAGTAGGCTATCTCGATTCGATAGCAGTTGGTGGGGTAGTGGTAAATAAAGTACCAGTTGCGATCGCAGGTACAGAACTAGAGACTGGACTTTTGGGACATGACTTTTTTGGTAATTACGATGTTACCATCAAACGCAATGTCGTAGAATTTCGCCCGCAATCGCGATCGGAAATTAATTCCGCAGAAACTGGACTAGCTGCTCCAATTTTGCCCAAGGAGTACCACTCTGTAGAATCTCCTTAGCCACACTAACGCCTTGAGCATGATTCAGCAATGGCATCGCACCTGCTACTTGCAGCGCTAACGACGCATTTAATGCCACTGCATCTTGCTGGGCAACAGTTCCCTTACCTTGCAACACCGCTTTGAGAATCTCGGCATTTTCCTGCACATCCCCACCCCGGAGCATACCTATAGACGCAGGTGTTAAACCCACCTCTTCCGGATTCAAAGTTGTTAACTGTACCTCACCATCAGATAACACCGCTAAGTCAGTTAAATCTCCTAAACCAGCTTCATCAAGTTTTTCTCGCCCATGCAAGACAATCGCCTTTTGCTTGCCCAAATTGTGTAACGCTTGGGCAACAGTTGCCAAAAGTTTGGGAGTAAATAGCCCTACCACCTGGCCACTTGGACGCAAGGGATTTACCAAAGGCCCAAGTAAGTTGAAGACAGTCCGCACTCTTAGAGTCCGTCGCAACGAGGCAACTGCCTTAAGGGCTGGATGCCAACCAGGAGCAAACAGAAAGGTAATTCCTACCTCTTGTAGTGCTGCTTGTACTTTCTCGCTAGAGGCATTCAAGTTTACTCCCAAGGCTTCTAAGACATCCGCACTTCCCGTCAAGCTTGATGCCGAACGATTACCGTGCTTGGCAACAGGTACACCATAGGCAGCAGCAACAAAAGCCACCGCTGTGGAAATATTAAAGGTTGATGACCCATCTCCACCAGTGCCACAGGTATCTATTAGAGTGCTGAGTGCTGAGTGCTGAGTGCTGAGTGGTGAACATTGGGATTGTAATACTTCAGCCATACCAGTCAATTCATCGGCAGAAACGCCTTTAAAATTCAGCGCTGTTAAAATCGCTCCTGATAACTCTGGGGGAACCGCTTCACTCAGCCACCCTTGCATCAATTCAGCAGCTTGAGTACGGGATAATGATTCACCGTCTATTAATTGTTGCAGCAGAATATACCAGCTAGCAGAGGATTCTTGAGCAGGAATTGGGGAAGTTGTCATAGCTAAGGTTCGTGTGTGTTGAGAGTGTAGCTACCTTGAAGGGCATGGCAGCTATCCTACCGGAAATTTGACCGCTATCAAAGTTAGGTTTAAATCTCAAGGTTCAACTGAATCGGGTTAGCTAGGTTTTTATTTGTTGCTTTTTCTGCCAACTTTCGTTGCACTTCATAGTTAGTAATGAATAACTCTTTTCCCTTAGCAGCACCACTCTGCTTATAGTTATTCATGCCATACTGCAATTCCCACTCTGAAATATTAGCCCATTTCAAATTTTCTCTAATTTGCGGCGAGTCGTCGTAAGTGACTAGCCAACGATGATGACATTGTTTTAAATGTTCAGCAAATCTCTGATGGTCAAAACATATGTGCAAATCACCATCTTTACCATATAGCTTTGATTTAGTAGCACTAAAATAAGGAGGGTCTAAAAATAAGAATACATTTTCACCTTTTTCTTTCAATAGGTAACTGTAATCTAAATTAGTAATTTTGACATCTTTTACTAAAATATTTTCTAATTTTTCTAAACGTTCTATTGAAGAATCAGTAAATCGTTTATGGAAAGCTTCTTGAGAAAATCCACCTGATTCTACAGTTCCTGAAAAAGTAATTCTATTGAGGACAAAAAAACGCACTGCTCTTTCAAAATCAGATAAATTGTTCACATTTGCAGTAGCTAATTCTACGAATAGTAATTTGCCATCTGTATATTTAAGTTTAATTTGACGAATTTCTTTAACTAACTGAGCTATGTCAGATTGAGCGAACTTCCAAAATAGAAATAGTTCGCGGTTTAAATCGTTAATCCAAACCTTTAGATTAGGAAACTTTTGCTTTAAATAGATAAATACAGAACCACCACCCACAAAAGGTTCTCTAAATTCATAAAAATTATCTGGCAAGTATTCGACTATTTGATTTATTGCTTTTGACTTACCACCAGGATAGCGTAGTGGGCTTTTGAGCATGATTTACAGGAATAATTAAAATATTTTCAATAATATCTTATACTACAGGCTTTGCTTGCAATCAAATAAAATTATAGGGTAATAATAAAAGTCCTCTTTTGAGGACTTTATAGTGTATATGAGTATAAAAGCCATACTACCAAAAAACAACAATTTCTCTTAGGTAGAACACGCTATTATTTAACATTGCTGATTAATATTTGCCCAAGGAATTTCGGCGAAAAAATTTTGACCAGCCTCCAACATTTTGATAATCTCCTCAATGCGGTCTTTTGATTCTGTTGTAGGTGAAGTTATCTGACGCAAGTGTTCAATATATTTGTCCCAGTCTGCCTCTACTGCGTTAGCGCCTTTCTCAAAACTCTTAGTTGTATCTCGCCAAAACTGATCAATTCCATCTGTGAATTTATCACTCACACGCTGTTCTTCAAAATATTTAATGATTTGCTTTGCTAAACGCTTCTGCCAAGATTCTCCAATTAAGCTCCACACAGCAAAAGCTAATGCAACAGCTAAACCGACACCTAGCACTATTGGGCCACCAATAGCCGCTACAAAGGAAATTACCGCAGCAGTTCCACCACCGATACTAATGCCAAGCGCTGACGAAAGACTAACTAACTTTGCTACTAGGATATAACCGCCAAGATTTCCCAGTGCTGCTGCCCAAGCAGATAAAGCGCCGATGCTAGTTAGTCCTGCAAGTCCGTCTAGAAAAGCTCCTTTAGCATCGAAGGGTATTCCGATGGATACATCTAAGTTTGGTAGTTTAAGTAAAGTCTCTTGGTATGAGCCGAGGAAAGCTTCAATTGAAAGTGTCAATTTATCAGAATTTACTTTGATTATCTGTTCTGCCTCATATTGAAGCTTCTCAACTAGATAACCAGCAAGACCTTCTTTTGCCTCTTTTTTGTCATCGTACAGATTGCGGATAATTTTTTCGACGGTATCGACAGTTAAAAGTTGCTCTGTATACTTTTGAAAGGAAGTTCTGCTATTTCGTTGTAACTCACGGATACTTTGATTTACCTTATCGCGTTTCTGCTGAGTTTCTCGTAAAGACAAACTTCTTCATGGGAGATACCCAGGATATTTGCAACCTGTACTTGACCCATGCCTATTTTCTGACGATATCCCAGTAAGTCAATATTCATTGCTGTATCTATGCTGTACTAACAATATTACTTATTCAGTTTTGGTATCAATATTAAAGTATCAGCCAGTAGTGATAACCCACCCTGGTTGAGCAATGTTGATAAGCGATATGAAGTGCGATCACTACACTTAGGGTAATAACAAACGCCGGAAGCCTTCCTGCTCAAAATGGCGATCGGTTGTCAACGCCTCAGTGACACTACGCTGACGCATCAATACAAAGCTAACAGCGTCACATAGAGAGTAGGTCTTGTCTGGTCCTGCCATTAGTAGTTCAACTGCTTCTCGATGCAACAACTCATTGACCCATACTGTCTCGATATCTGGATTTTCTAACAAATCAATAATAAAGATTAGTGCTGCTGAACGCGGAAAGCAACGAACTTGAGCTAGTGCAACAAATTCTGCTAAAACATAGCTATGAGTTAAGCTTCTACTCGCACTATTTAGAAACTCAACTGCTTTTTGATGTTGTAGTTCACCACTGTGGATATAGCAAAGTAGCCCAGACGTATCAAGCAGCACTCAAGTCATTTCCTGATGGTTATTACTGTATGCTCTGGCCAAATCAGCATCTATGCTTTCATTGTCTGCTCCTGTTGCATAACCCAGATTAACTGCTCCAGCATGGCTTCGGAAGCGTTGGCGGGCTGCTTCTTTCTCTGGTTCAATTTGCAACTTTTTATATCTTACAGAACCATACTGCTGCTCTAGAGAAGTAGCTACCCATTCTGCAAGAGATACACCTGCAACCTCGGCTTGTTGCTGCAAAGCCGCATAAGCTTCATCACTTAATTCCAAGCTTAAAACCCGACTCACTGCACTACACCTTAGCTACTATGATTAATGGCGATTTCAATATTAATATAAACTACCGTGATGAACGGAATATTACACGTCCCGGAGACTCTTCTTGATTAATTCGCGCATAAACCCGAAGACAAGTCAACACTTCTCCAGGAACGCCGCCACAGTCTAGTTGCAGGTCATCTTTTGACAAAGCACAAATATCGGCATAAAGTCCTGATAATTGACGAATTCGCACATCATGACCTGCATTAATTGTCTTATCAGCGATTTTTTTGAGTATGCGTCGTGATTCTTGTTGTAGCTTACCCCACCAAGAATAGCGTTCAGCTGGTGGGACAAATATTAAGGAGTGTATGGCTTCATCCATGTCAATCCAAGCACGTAGAGTTGACAGCGGATCGCCATTCTTCTCAGCTTTTTGGGTGCGGAGGAAGCGATCGCTTAAAGCCTCAATATATTGCGATCGCTGTTCTGGTTTGCTATGTAACGAGATAACATCGAAGCCAAAAAGACTCTTTAAAGCATGATATAAATCAGGCTCGATGTCGATAAATTTAATATATAAATTTAAAAATCCAGCGAGTAAATACAAATCTCCAGATTCATTATTTGGGGTAATTTCAGACTTTAAGAATGCTTGTTTCGATAAACACAATCCCTTAGCCTTGACAGTACCCTTGAGTCCTGGATAAATAATTTCATCCCGAATAAAGGGAAGTTGATACAAATCTGAATTATCCTCTATTGCACCGACTTTCTGTGCTAAATCCAAGGCGCGTTGTCGCCAAGACTCAGCCAGTTCCTCTGGGACTCGTAGTAGCTTGCGTTGAATTTCGTTCCACAAATCTGAGTCTGTATGGCTTTGCAGTGGAGAATTTCCCAGATAATGAGTGAGTTCTGGATCGAAATCAAAAGCGTCCTGGAGACGACTTAGTTTTAACTTATCTGATTCATCTTCTCTATCTTCAAAACTAGAGTTTTCTTTAGATTGCAACAGGCTTTGGAGTTCTTGCAGCACCTCGTCGCAGACTTTAGCTCCTGGGTCTAGTGGCAACTCTGTGCGAGCCTTATCTAAAGTAGCCTCTAGCCCATACAGGCTAAACCGTAGTAGTTTAGCCAACTCTGAGTTTTCTATCTCTAATAGTTGACGTAGATGCTGCATGAATATCACCTTTTCTTTCTCTCACGCAAAGACGCAGAGGTTTTCTTAGCGCCTCTACGTGAGGTAATTACCTTAATGTATGCCACAAAACGGATCGCGTTCTTTATCGACTTCGTTGGGTTGTAACTCTAATTCAGCGCGGTAAACGCATCCTTCTTGCTTGAGACATTCTTGATTTGTCGATGTCCAGTAGGGTACTTCACCAGCGTGCATCCGTAAAATACCTTTTTCGTCGAGAGTGACACGGTATTGGCAAGGGTAATCTGTTGTCACATCTGGTTTGCTGAGTGCGCCAATGCGTATCCATTTTTTGGTGTTGCTTTCACTATCTGTTTGATAAACATAAAAGGTGTGCTGACTACTTTGCGGGAAGGGAGGCAAAGAGTTACTGATTAAACCGTTTGCTGGTTGTGGTGCGCCATCACGCAGATAGTGAAATTCTTGCAGGGACTTATTATTATTGTTGTCTATTTCAAACACCAGATGATAAGCATCTGGTTGATCCACAGTTGCTGACTCAAGCACATTGACGGCAATATCACCATCACTCAAGTCTTTATTCGGGCGTTCCACAGCAATATTCCACTTCAATTTACCATCGGCAAATAGTGCTGATTCGGAAGCTGCTGATATTGCCGAACCCACATCAATCCCAGGAACGTCAATTAAATAATGAGGATTTCCTTGACAAAGCAACACGTTAAATTGGAGTGTTTGGTCAATCTCAAACTGGACTTTGATTTTTTTGAGAAACTCAGTTTCTTCCATTCCCAGTTTCTCCATGAGGGTTTGGCCGTCGAAACTACCCCAAAGTCGTAAATCTCCGTCTTCGTAGTCTTGACGATAAATAATGTTTGTCAATTGTATGCCTTGCCACTGTGTACGCACCTTGGCTACACTTTCCCAGTGAGCGAGTTGATAGAGTTCTTGTCCAGCTTGGAATATCGGCAGTAAATCATTGCTTTGGGTTTTGCGTTTGAAGTTACAGGGCAGGTAATAAAATAAGTTTTTAACATCAATTTCTAATTGATTGGCTCCTTTACGCAGCAACCCTTTAGACTCTTCGGGATCGAATCTGAGTCGTCGCAATTTCTCCGCGTAGCAAGCACCAGCAGATGTGGCTAGCTTGGTAAATTCTAATACAAAGGTAATACGCTCTGGGTTCCAGACGAAATATGGAGAGTTGCTAAATTCTTGGTAGATGTGGCGTTGCACTATGTCAAGATTGCAAGTTTTGCCTGATAAGATTAGCCAATCAACTTTATGCGTATTCCAAGGGTCTACAATGTTATCTTGAGGACGCAGGCGACTTTCCATTAGTCCTTTAGCAATACCGATCGCTTCTCTAATTGCTGAAGCGGCAGCTCGTTCAAATTGCTTACTATCTAAGGTAACGCAAATACTCTCAGGGTCTTTCACATGGAATTTAATGGCACTTTGGGTAAGTAGTTCGGAAATTTGCTGCTCACAGACAGTAAAAGTTAAAGGATAATCATCGGCTGGTGGCTTTTGCCCTAGTTTGAGTTTGGCTGCTTCTGCATGATCCCAAAGGGTGTAAAAAGTTTGCAGGCGTTGGGGTGCTTGTTGCCAACGGGTGGGCAGTACTTTCTCCGCAGTATCTAGAGCATCTTTGTATGCAGCGTCACCTTCAGGATTTTCTTTATCGAGACATTTCAACAAACTGCCACTTTTGAATTTACCCTGTTCCAAGAAACGCTCGTTTAACTCGGAACTAATTAAATCTTCCAGCTTTTCACTTTCTATGTCACCTGTGGTGACTGCTGTTAATAAAAAGTCCGCGATCGCCACTTTCAATAATCTAAAAATCCGCAGTGTAATTAACTCACCACCTAGCTGTAAATGTCCAGAAGAACCTAAAAGTTTTGGTGTCAGTTTATAATATCTTCCCCCCAAACCTCTATCCTCGTTGTCGGCAAAGAACGGGGTTTTATCTTCTAAAGTTAGTTCAATTAAAGCTAAATCTGTGGTTCCGCCACCGATATCTAAAACCAGGACGTTTTGCGACCATTTGTTTTTTTCTTGACGACAACGGGTTTTGAAGGACTCGATGCCGATGTTGAGATTACCGCCAAATTCTCGCCACAAGAAAAATATCGCCACAGAAACCGCTTCATCGTAAGCAGTTTGCACGTCGTCGATTCCCAACTCCTCGACTAGTTCTTTAACTTCCTTGCGAACAACTGGTGGGGCGACAGTGGGATAGGTGACAACGGCGGTGAGGAAATCTCCCTCAGAAAATCTGCGTCGTGCGCGTTGGCGGTAATCTTCAGTTAAATCGATTAAATGTCCCCAAGCTGCTTGGATCAGCTGGTTAACATTAATTGTTTCTTCTTTCCCATCCAAAATAACCGGAAAAGACCGCTCCTGACCAAAATAGCGTTTGGGTGAGTGGTGAAACCTGCTAATAATTTCTTTTAAAGAAGTAGTTGTGCCTTGGGCGATCGCTTTTTTTCTGTTGTCCCTGGCTTCCCTACCCATCCGCAGTTCGAGATTTGCCAAGCGATAAATTTCTAACTCGCTGGGCATTTCTGTATTGCGGCGATCGATGTCCAGCACAACTGGAATCAAATTTTGCGATTCTAGAGTGGGGACGCGGAAGACTTCATGGTATATCTGATAAAGTTTTTTGCTAGCAGCACGACGAAAGCGATCGCTATTACCCAAACAAAGTTCGATTTGTCGAATTGCTTCTAAAAATCGCTCTTTGTTATCGGTTTCAAAAATTTCTTGCAAGCGACTGGGTTCTGTTTCCAGGTTTTTGCTAATGTCAGCCAGAAATTTTTCCCACTCAGCAGCACTGACATCTGGTAAAGCCACCGAAGCGGGAGAACTCAGCCATTGGCCCAAGCGATCGCGCAATCGCAGTTCTTGTTCTTTGGGTAATACCTCTGCGATCGGCACTTCAATGGGATCGAAGAGTGTGACTGTAGAGTTCGACGTGCCAAAATCCAGGGCAAACCATCCCGGAAATCTTTTTTTCTCGCTTCGTTGCTTATCAATATTGTTGAGTTGGAAAGGGTTCATTGCAGTATCCATTTTTGTTATTTGCTTAGTGGGTGGCTGCTCAAAACCTGGCGCTGACCATAGATGACACGCAGATCCAATATACTTTCGCACAGACAGCAGTGGATTTCCAGCAGCGTCGGAATCAAAATACTCTACCATCACCCGCAGTTTACAGTTGATTGGTTGTATTAAAGGTTGCTTCAGTTTACAAGGATATTGTTCTAATTGACCGATTTGAGAAATTTTTGGTGTATCCGAGTCGAATTTTCTATAAGATTTTTGAATTTGTGCTGCTAACTCACTCGGTGTTCCTCTGACAGCACAAGTGATGCGGGAAATATGAGGTACATTGTTCCCAGCAGCAATAAGTTGGATGGTCGGCAGCTGCAAATATTCGTTTTCGTTAATACGCACTTCAAATTGAGGAGAAAGCCGAATTTCTACAGGCATTTCATATTTTCCTTAAATTGCTGATATTTGGTCAGTGGTCAGTTGTCAGTGGTCAGTAGTTTTATCTCCTCTGCTTACCTAACTCCCCTCCCTATTCCCTATTCCGAACTCCCGACTCCCTATCAAGCAACTTCACAAGAAAAATTTGAATAAAAAATGGTGGCGATCGCTAAGAGAATCTGCTGCAAGCGGGAAAATTGCGATTTGCGGTCGCAATTTCCCCGCAGCGATATGTCTGAGTAACTTTTATTTCGCTCTCAAAAACGCACGAGTTAATAGGTTTATATTTAAGATTCTTGCTCAGTAGCAAGTCTTACTTGTTCGATAGTTAAACTAAGTAACTGAGCAACTTCTTCCATCGACATAAGTAGAAAGGTGCAAATAAACATAATTATGTAACGAAAAGTAAACTTAGCTCAAACCCTCTTCGCTTCTGCCATCTGCCATCTGCCATCTGCCTTGTCTCAACGATAAATATTCACACCGACCTACTTATTACGAGCTAAAAGCCGAGGTACAAGTTCAAGTTTTAGTTCTTTTCGTCTTTGTTCTTTCGCTTCTCGATAAATTCTAGTTTCCTCTAAACAAATATATCCTTATATCCGTACTCGATCGCAATCGATGGCCCCCTCAAGGTAATTCAAAATCAAAATTTTTGCCAAGAAATGGTGGCGATTTCTGAAAGAATTTGCAACCAAGTGGGAATTGCGATCGCAGATGGTGAGTCTCCAGCAGCAATATATCTCAGCAACTCTTCTTTTTTGGAGAGATTTTGCAAAGTGGGAATAATTTGATCCAAAATGCCCTCCAATTCAGCATTCACTTGCTGATTGACTTCGCTAACATACTGCACAAGATGTAAACTGGCGCTGGCAGTGATTTCATCTCGCAGTCGCAAAACAAAAAGCTGGTGATTCGTGGATCTGGATGCACTTTGGCTTCTTTCAGGGGCCCAATCAAAGATTTGCCCAATATTATGTTTTTCGTCTTGACGTGCCAAAGGAAACATAATTTCGGGTGAAATCGCTTTGTCTTTGCTACTGATTTCGGAGATGATTGCTTCTTGCCATTGGTTGGGATCGCATCCCAGCAGCAGTTTGTAAAATAAATCAGCTTCTTCCCCACCAAATGTTCCTTCAATCTCTTGTTCTACTTCGGGGCGGAGGATGGCCTTGAGGTAGTCGCGTTCTTTGAGTATGCGATCGGATAATTTGTTCAACGAGTCTACCACTGCTTGCCGAATGCGATCGCGGGCAAATTCTTCTAGTTCTTTGACAGTTTTGGCAAAAGCTGGATAAAAATCGTCGCTTTTAGTAGGAATCGCACTATTAACTCTGTTACCCCGATCGAATAGTTTACCAGCTGCACCTTTAGATTCGGCAAGGGCGATCGCGCCATTATTGGCTTTATTAAACAACAAAGTCCACTGGTTCCAATTAAGTATCCTATAGGTGAGTTCATCTTTGACCACATCGCTGACAACTTCTCCGCGTCGGTCTTTGAGTGGTTCTTTACCTAAATCTTTTTGAAAGTTTCTATAGGTTTTATCTAAATTTTCAATCGCCACCCGCAACTCGATCGAGGCTGGACTATCTCCCGTGGGGATGCCTTGCTCGTGAATTTCGGCAATAATATTTTCTAAGTTATTTTGTTGTTGACGCAAATTCTCGGCAGCCCTGCGAGTATCTTCATACAGTTGCTTAAGTCCGTGAGTCGCGACATGGTTTTGAATCAATTCTCGTAGTTTGGCAATACCCCCGTCTTGAGCAAAGTAACCTAGTTGTCTGCCGAGATGGCTGCGTGCATCTGATTCTAGTAGGCGTTCGCTTAAGTGCTGCCACTTTTGTTGCAACCGCTTCGACCCTTCCAGGTAATTAGGATAATCTAGGTTCGCCAAAAACTCTGGTGAACCTGCTTTGACAGTACTGGAACGTTTGGCTAATTCAGCCAGTCCCAAGAGTGGCGATAGCAAAACGATGCGGTCTTTGTGGGTGGTGAAGGCGCTGGCACCGTCGATTGTTGTTTGCAGAACTTTGAGTTTTTGGAAAACAGTATCTTCATACAAAGGACTGTTGGCTGCGGTATCGTCGATTAGTTGGTCGAGTTCTCTTTCGCCGCCTTCGCTGTCTAAGGGTAGTTGGTCAAAGCGACCGACACCTACAAGAATTAAATCTTTGAGGTTTTGTCCCGGTCGCTGCTGCTGCATCATGGTGAAGATTCTATTAGCGCGATCGCTTCCGGGAGATTTGCCATTCAGCAATACTAAAATTGTCTGTACTTCTGCCAATTCCCGCAGTGACAAAAAAGTATCCCTAGCACCGGAATTAGCAGCACCCAATCCTGGAAAGTCTAAGAGAATAAATTCGGAAGCACCCGTCACATCCCAAACTTCCCGTGATATTTTTACCTCAATATCAACCCGGCGGATCAGTGGAAAACTGTTTTGTATGAGCTTTGCTGGTAGCTTTTGGGGTGGACTTGGCAATCGGATATGCGCTGGAGGTAGATCCTCAAAACCGAGGGTTTGGATCGCCATTGGCTGTTCGGCTAGCTGTAGCCCTTCACGGGCGGTGGTAGCATCAATCTGGTAGCGTCCACCACAAAGAGCTTCCCCATAGGAATGATAAGCACGAACAAATAACACCAACTCTCGTAGCAAATAACGTAGTTCTAAATTATTACTGCTTTGCCATAAATCTTCGCACCAGTTAATAATATCTTTCCCAGCTTCTAGCTTGGAGACAGGCAAGGTTGCAAGCCCTGCGGCTGTAGCCCGTTGAGTTGCTTGCTCCAACATGAAGCGCAGACACTCATTCACCCCTTCATGAGCCAAATACTCGACAGTAAAATTCCCCAATTGGGTTGTAACAAATCCTGCTTGGGGTATGAGATGAATTGCCGTAATGTTTCCTGTAGTTGGGTTTTCACTGACTGGTAAAGCATCAGCATATCCAATCAAGCTGCCTAAAAGTAAAGTTTTCCCACTACTAAATTCTCCCATCACGCCGATTTTGACTGGCGAAGTGGCAAGTTCTACAGTTTTATCAGCAGCTTCTCGGAGGCGTACGAGACACTCATCAAGCCTAGCTGGTACCCAATCTTCTTGTTGAGAGGGGAAATGAGGCACTGAATCTATTTTTTGGAGAATAAATTCGCCGTACTCTTTAAAACATTGTAGTTTTCCTGGTTCCATCAGTATTTTTTCATCCAAGCTAAATTTATGTGAGTTTTATAACACAAAAAATGCGATTAGCAGTCCTGCTAGTAATGCGTTTATATGATGCTTCCTAGTTTTATCAGATTGTTATCTATTTTGAGGAGATTGGTTTTGATTAATCTACATTTTTGCGAATAAGTTGCTAGTACCGCTGCACGGAGTAAAATTAAAATGCTCTATTTATAAGCCTGGTAAGCATTTTCAATAGTATCCTTGTTTTGACCTCTTGTACTAGTATCGGCTCAAGTTAAAAACATATATCTTGTCCGTTGGATAAGCATAATACTGATTATTTACTTTACAATTAGCATACAGAAATATTCAGGGATATAAACCACAAATACAGCAAATAAGAGTAGATAATGATGTAATTTAATCATCAAAAAACTACTGAAATTCATCCAATTAGATACTATTAAGTTACTAAAATTACAATCACATAATTTAGTATGGCTTTTGAAAAAAAGTAACAAATAATAAATTTTACCGTTGAAGGCTGACAAATAGCTGGATTGTCTTTAACGTAAATTCATGTATTTTTATGTCATCTTTACAAGATTTTAAAGATGAAAAAACATAAATATCCCACAAATTAACTTTTCCTTTACTGAAATCGTATTAAACTCAAGTCTTAATTAAAAGAAACTACTTTGAAAACTCATTTTATATACTTACACGCTCGCATTCTTATTCACTATTGAAGCAGAGGTTCTAAATTATGTGAAAATTTAGCAATGTTTTTCCATTAGGTTAGTAATTAAAATCACTTAATCAAATATTCATGGATTCTCAGTAAATGTCCATAAAATCTAACTATTTTTTGAATTAATATATTCTATATTGAAAACTTATATAACAAAATTTTCATCATTAATAAATTTCAGCAAAGCAGGTAGATAAAAGTGTTTACTGAAAAACTGCAAGCTCACATCGCAGAAACTCTAGTCTTAGAGGAAGAAATACAATCAAGCGATAAATTCCACTATCAAGCACGTGAAGCACATCACGAATTAGGACTCAGAGTCGAGACACGCACAACAGAATTAAAAAATGCACTCAAGCAACTGCAAGCCGAAATTGTAGAACATCAACAAACTAAACAACAATTAAGCCAAAAAACATCAGAACTGGAAGCAGTTTTAAAAGTGCTGCCTCATTTATATTTTCGCCTTGATGCTGATGGAGTTATCTTAGATTACAAGCCGGGAAAAATCGAAAATTTACACAATTTACAAGGAGTTGTTCCAGGGAAGCAAATTCTGGAATTTTTACCGCACACTCTAAAAGTTCAATTTCAACAAGCAATAACTCAAGTACTGCAAACTAAATCTTTAGTTAGTTTTCAATATACCTTACCGTTGCTAAAAGGGAATGGTAATTTTGAAGCCAGATTGTCACCATTACAAGAGCAGCAAATTATTGTTCTTGTCCGGGAAATCAGCCACTCAGAAGCTAAATTTAGAGCGATCGCCCAACGGGAAGCATTGCTAAATCGCCTATCTAGCCAAATTCGAGCTTCCCTAGAACTCAATTGCATCTTAGAAACCGCAGTCCAGGAAATCTGTAACTTATTCCAAATAGATCGTTGCGCCTTCTTTTGGTATCGCCAAAACACTGATTCACCCTATTGGGAGTGTGTTTACGAAGCGAAAAGTCCTATATTACCTTGTCTGCTAACAGATAGAGTAATTTCTACAGAAATTGAACTCATAGCAGTAAAAGCTTTACACAAAGAAGTCATCCGCATTGATGATGTTAATACCGTGAACGATCCCATAGCACAGCAGGTTTTGGGCGATTTTGGCTTTACTGCTTTTATGTCACTACCGATACACACTCAATCTGGTGAAATTGGTGCATTTAGCTGTGGTTACTGTCATGGCTTTCGACCTTGGCTGGACGATGAAGTAGAATTGCTACAAGCAGTTACCGATCAAATAGCGATCGCCATTGACCAAGCCAAACTTTACACTCAGACTCGCATCACTGCCCAAACAGCCCAAGACAAAGCACAGCAGCTAGAAGCAGCTTTATTAGAACTTCAACAAACCCAGGCGCAACTGATTCAAACAGAGAAAATGTCCAGTTTAGGACAGTTGGTAGCGGGTATCGCTCACGAAATCAACAATCCCGTCAGTTTTATTTACGGCAACATCACCCACGCCAGTCAATATGTACGGGATTTGCTGCACTTGATAGAACTTTATCAACAGCACTACTGCCCACCAATACCAGAGATTCACGAGCAAATCTATGCGATTGATTTAGATTTTCTCAGCCAAGATTTGCCTAAAATCCTAGATTCTATGAGTATAGGAGCTAAACGCATTCAGCAGATTGTCCTATCTCTACGCAATTTTTCTCGCCTAGATGAAGATGGCATGAAGCCAGTGGATATCCACGAAGGCATCGATAGCACCTTGCTGCTGTTGCAAAATCGCTTGAAAGCTAAACCAGGACAACCAGAAATCCAAGTCATCCAAGAGTACGGCAACTTGCCACAGGTAATGTGTCACGCTGGACAGATGAATCAAGTGTTTATGAATTTATTGACAAATGCGATCGATGCTTTAGAGGAGGGAGTGGGGAAAGAGTTTTCCCAACCCTTAATCCCCAATACCCAATCTCCCATACCCCAGATTCGCATTCGTACTGAACTTACAGCCGACGAGCTAGTAACTATCCGCATAACTGACAATGGCCCAGGAATGACTGAAAAAGTAAGTAAAAGTTTATTTGATCCCTTTTTCACTACCAAACCTGTAGGTCGAGGTACTGGCATGGGGTTATCAATTAGCTATCAAATTGTTGTCAAAAAACACTGCGGTCAATTACAGTGTTTTTCAGCACCAGAAGCAGGAGCAGAATTTGTGATTACAATTCCACTACAGCAAGCCTTAGAGGAATAGAAAGACAAGGTAAGTAATTCTTCACTTCTGCCCTCTGCCTTCTGCCTCCTACCTTTTGACAATTGACAACTAATATGCCAAAGGTTCAAGTTAATGGGATTGATTTGTTCTACGACATCAAAGGAACGGGTGAGCCTCTACTATTAATTGCTGGTTTCTTGTGCGATCGCTCCTATTGGTCGCTAATCATGCCATCACTCGTTTCCCGATATCAAGTCATTCGCTTCGATAACCGAGGAATGGGGCAAAGTTCTGCTCCCAATAGTCCCTGTAGTATTCAGCAGATGGCAAATGATGTTGCAGCATTGCTCGATCGCATCGGTATTGATAAAGTGCATGTAGTCGGTCATTCAATGGGTGGTCAGATTGCTCAAGAGTTAGTATTGGCACACCCGCAAAAGGTCAATAGTCTGATACTACTATCATCTTTAGCAAAGGGCGATGGGCGATTCAATAGCCTTATTGAAACTTGGGGCGACCTCCCCATTCATGTAGACTTGAAGCTTTATGAAAAAGTCGTATTGCCCTGGATATTTACGGATGGGTTCTACTCTATCCCTGGAATGATAGAAGGTCTAATCGAATTTGCAATTAACTACCCCTTTCCTCCAAAATCTCATACACTCTATCACCACAGCCGAGCTATCCTTGGTAGTGACACAACAGACCGCCTCAAACAGATTAATTGTCCTACTCTAGTTTTGGTGGGGAAACAAGACATTCTCACCCCAGTTAAGTTTTCCCAGCAACTTGCCCAAGGTATTACCAACGCTGAACTTGTAGTGCTTGACTCTGGTGGTCATGGCTTCTTGATTGAGTCGCCGGATGCTGTGGCTTCAGTCATGCTCAACTTCATAAAAAAGTTGAAACTCGATGCTATGCAAGGAGATGATTCTATACAGGCTTACATAGATTTGACATAAAGAGCAATTACATCCGCTAAACGCTCAAAGTATTTTAGGCACTTTCTCTAGCTATAATAACCATCTTTAAAAATCCTACTTTTTTGAGTAACAAGTATGAGCTAATTTTTATAGATTTAAAATCAATCTACTTAATTGCCAAGATTTAAATGTTGGTTTAAAAAGATTTATTGAAGTTTCTGTTGATTTTTCATGAAGAATAAAAATATACTGATAAAATTTGGTTTCATAAAGAGGATAACTTAAGAAAAAAGAAAGTTTTAATTTGGTCGTAAAAATTTAAAAATCTGTCAGTTTTTAAAATGAAAATAGCTTTCATAGTTGCAAAATTTCCCCTTTTGTCAGAAACGTTTATTCTGAACCAAATTACAGGATTGATTGAACGCGGGCATGAAGTTGATATTTACGGTATGATTTCCAATGATAATTTAAAAGTTCATCCCGCTGTAGAAAAATATCATTTATTAACTCGTACTTATTATCACCCGTTACTTCCTAAAAACTACTTTTGGCGCTTAGTCAAATGTCTGGGATTAATACTAGTAAATTTTCCCCGAGCACCTTTAAAAGCACCTTTAGTTGTACTGCGATCGCTGAATATTTTTAAGTATGGTAGGCGGGCAGCTTCCCTAAGATTGTTGTACTCAGTAATACGGTTTTTAGAAGCTAAACCATACGATATTATCCACTGCCAGTTTGGCACATTAGCTCTGGATTGTATGATTTGGCAAGATATTGGAGCGATCCAAGGAAAGTTGATTACTTCTTTTCGAGGCTATGATATCAGTTGGTTTATTCAGCAGCAAGGAGAACATGTTTATGACTCACTATTTGCTAATGGAGATTTCTTTCTAGCAAACTGCGAATATTTCAAGATAAAAGCGATGAAATTAGGTTGTGATGAAAAAAAAATAGTTGTGCATGGTTCAGGAGTAGATTGCAATCAGTTTACTTTTAAAGAAAGGCATTCTCATACTGATGGCAAAGTTCGCATCACTACAACTGGTCGTCTCGTCGAAAAAAAAGGTATAGAATATGGCATTCGTGCTGTTGCTAAATTAGCCAAGTTAGGCAAAGATATTGAATATAACATCATAGGTGATGGATGTTTAAAAGAAAACTTGCAGCAGCTAATATATTCTTTGAATGTTGCCGATCGCGTGAAGCTTTTAGGTTGGAAAAATCAGCCAGAAGTTATTGAAATTCTCAACAACTCTGATATTTTTATGGCTTTGAGTGTTACAGCTGAAGATGGTAACCAAGATGCCCCAGTCAATACATTGAAAGAAGCAATGCTTATGGGTTTACCAGTCATAGCTACTCTTCACGGTGGTATTCCTGAACTTGTAAAAGATGGTGTTTCTGGTTTTCTAGTTCCGGAGCGAGATAGCGATGCCATAGCTGAAAAATTAACTTATCTCATAGCGCATCCAGAAATTTGGTCGTCAATGGGGCAAGCAGGTCGTGCTTTTGTAGAAGCAAACTACGACATGAACAAGCTTAACGATGAGTTAGTACAAATTTATCAGCAAGTACTAATGCAAGATTTACTTGTACGCCAGGAGGAAGCCCTAGCTTCTGTAGCCAAACTGAGGTATAAAGCCTGAACAAGCAAAATTTTCATCTTCGATCTTGATTCAAATTAATAGCAATTCAAGTATGAACTCATTAGCGATCGCAGCTCTGGAAGTTACAATTATTGTTGTGGCACGGGAGCGCTTCAGTTACACCCGTCAATCCCTAGAAAGCATTTACGAACACACCGATTATCCCTTTAAATTAATTTATGTAGATGGAGGTTCTCCACGCCATATCAGAGATTATTTGGCCGAGCAAGCACAGCAAAAGCAATTTCAATTGATTCGCACCAATTACTACCTCTCCCCCAACCGCGCCAGAAACATCGGTTTGCAACAAGTTACGAGTAAGTATGTAGTCTTCATTGATAACGACGTAATAGTTGCCCCTAACTGGCTTCAGCCTTTGGTGGAATGTGCAAAAGAAACAGGAGCAACTATAGTTACCCCCATCATCTGCCAGGGTATACCTTTACACCAAGAAGTGCATTGTGCAGGTGGAGAATCTGGGATTTTGGTGGAAACTCAAGGTGAAACAACAAGACGGCGAATAATTGAAAAAATTGATAAACAAGGTCTGCGGGTAGCAGATGTGCAACCCCGACTACAACGGCAAAAAACCGGGCTAGCAGAGTTCCACTGCATGATGGTACGTACAGAAATATTTCAACAAATTGGCTTGCTAGATGAAGGACTGCTAAACACCAAAGAATACGTTGATTTAGGCATGTTAGTAGCCGAAGTTGGTGGAACAATCTACCTCGAACCCAAATCTCTGATGACTTTTGTCACAGGACAACTACTGCAAATGAATTCTGTGACAGGGCCATTACTAGAGTTAATAGACATACACTACTATATGTTGCGTTGGAGCGATGCCTGGGAATTGGCAAGCCTCCACCACCTACGCGACAAGTGGAACCTGACCGAAGATGAGTACTTCAAAAATAGGTACAGACGTTTGGGATGGCGGCGAAATATGACAATTATCAATCCTTTTGTTCAAAAACTGCCTATTGGCAAGTTTGGCGTTCGACTAGTGAAGAAAATCCTACGCTTCATAGACAAAGCACTCAACCCTTACATTAGTAGCCATTATGCTCGCACACAGATGCAAAGTGTGCAAAATCAAGCCCCAATACCGTCGATCGAGTCTCCAATAAAAACATTGTTCCAATAGGATTGATAATTGATATTTGCAATCTATCTTGAGAAAAGGGCAAGAAATTTTGAAGAGGAATCAGATTAATTTTCACATGTCTGAGGTTGTTAATACGCCTGAAAGTAGTCTCAAACATCCTTTGAAGTTGTTCAAACAAATGTGGCGAGACTTGCTAACCTCGCGCGAACTTACTTGGCGACTGATGGTGAGAGATATTAGCGCCCAATATCGTCAATCATTTTTAGGAATAGCCTGGGCTTTTTTACCACCAATTGTCATGGCTGTAAGTTTTACCCTTGCCTCTGAAGCTAAAGTAATTAATGTTGGCGTTACAGATTTGCCATATCCAGCTTATGTGATGTTTAGTACTGCATTGTGGCAAACATTTGTCGAAGCTTTAAATGGCCCAGTACAAGCGGTGACAGCAGCAAAATCCATGTTAGCTAGAGTTAACTTTCCCCGAGAAGCACTAATTTTAGCAAAGGTAGGTGAAGTATTTTTTAACTTTGCA
This sequence comes from Dendronalium sp. ChiSLP03b, assembly GCF_034531165.2. Classification (NCBI taxonomy): domain Bacteria; kingdom Bacillati; phylum Cyanobacteriota; class Cyanophyceae; order Nostocales; family Nostocaceae; genus Dendronalium; species Dendronalium sp. ChiSLP03b. The sequence goes on from NZ_JAVRBR020000017.1 coordinate 26,703, forward strand.
GTTAAGCTGATTTTGATAGCTCTATTGTTTATCTGGTTTCGCATTCCCGTCAGTTGGACAGTGCTTTTAACTCCAGTGCCATTAATTCATTTAGTTCTGCTAGGAACATTTATTGGTCTTTTTTTAGCTCCATTGGCAATTTTATATCAAGATATTGCCAAAGGATTAACTCTAATTACAGGGTTTTGGCTGTTCCTAACACCAGTAGTTTATCCATTACCCAGCGAAGGCACATTTGGGTTTTTAGTTCAGCTGAATCCTGTGACACCTCTTCTAGTAACAGCCAGAGAATTAGCAACAACAGGAGTCTTATCAGATCCTTTAAGATTTTGGATAGTAAGTACAATTACTTTAGTTGGCTTGCTGTTAACTTGGGTGGCATTCCGCCTAGCTATGCCTTTCGTTGTTGAAAGAGTTAGTTCTTAACGATGATTAAATTAAGCAATAAAGAAATTACCGTTCAACCTCAAAATACTGAAGTAGTTGTTTCAGTTGAGAACGTTTCTAAAAAATTTTGCCGCGATTTAAAACGGTCTTTAGTATATGGTGTTCAAGACATCGCAACAGAATTAGTAGCAGCAAATAGAAAAGGTGATACTCTGCGTCCCAAAGAATTTTGGGCATTAAAAGATGTCAGTTTTCAACTCCGACGAGGAGAAGCACTAGCCTTAGTTGGTTCCAATGGAGCCGGTAAAAGTACGCTCTTACGCATTATTAGTAGTTTGATTAAACCAGATGTTGGCTGTGTCAGAATTAGGGGTAGACTAGCTCCCTTAATTGCGCTGGGAGCAGGGTTTAATCCTATCTTAACAGGACGAGAAAATATCTATGCAAATATGTCAATTCTGGGTCTATCTACTAAAGAAATAGATCAAAGATTGCAAGATGTGATCGATTTTGCCGAAATTTCTTACGCCATTGATGCACCTGTACAAACTTATAGTTCTGGGATGGCAGCTAGGCTAGGATTTGCCTGTGCAGTTCATATAGAACCAGATATTTTGTTAATCGATGAAGTGCTGGCTGTGGGAGATATAAAATTTAGAATGAAATGCCATCGCAGGTTAGCTAAACTTCGAGAACAAGGTACAGCTTTTATTCTAGTTTCTCATAATCCCGCAGCTATATTAAATGTATGTGACTCTGCTGCTTATTTGTCACAAGGGAAGTTAATTGCAACTGGTAGTGTAGATTCAGTTGTTCAGAAGTACGAAGAGGATTTGAATTTAAGTAGTGCAGAAAAATCTGTAGGACAGATATTTTTGCCAAAAAAACCGGAAAGTGAAAGCACAGGTATAGATATTGTTTCTCTATGTTTTAAAGATGAGCAAGGAAATGTCATGGAAACACTCCTCAGTGGTGAAACTGCTTCCTTGTGTGTGGAATGCAAAGCATATCGCGAAATTACTAAAGCTAATTTGTGCGTAACTGTTACAGCTATAGGTGGAGAACGCGAACGAATTTTCTATTTAACCTCTGGTAGCGATAACGAAGATTTAAAAGTATTGCCAGGAAAAGTTGAATTGCAAATGTATATGCCTTTTTGTTGCTTAAGTCCTGGTGTATACAGCGCTAAGATTTTTATCAAAGAGGGTGCATATTCTTTTGATGCGGTTGAATCTTTTCGGTTTACAGTGAAAGCAAATAACGCTGCCCATGAATCTTTATTTTATCAACCGCGACAATGGAAAATTATAAACTCTTGAAGCTAAATTTTGTCAATAGATATATTAATATAAAGCAATTGCTTAAGCAGCAAGTTGCTTTTGCTGATAAAGAGGAATTTCTATGACAAATTCTGCGCCTTTGCCAGGGTAAGAAATACACTGCAATTTTCCTTGATGTTTCTCAGTGACAATTTGATAACTCACAGATAAACCTAAACCAGTTCCTTTACTCACAGGTTTGGTAGTGAAGAAAGGGTCAAATAATTGCTTTTTAACGCTTTCTGGAATACCACATCCGTTATCAGCAATGCTAATAATGACCTGCCGTTCGGCAGTCAGTTCAGTACGAATGCAAATCTGGGGAATCGGGGATTGGCTATCGGGAATTAGGGACTTTTTCCTGAAGTTGCTGAAGAATTAATCCTCTGACAATTTGGTAGCTAGCAATCCCAATCACAGCAATTACTAAAATAGAACCAATCAAAACCAGAGGTGTTGTTACATTATGCGAGGGCTTTCTGTGCTGAGTTTGATACTGCCGAAACCCGGACAAACTAATTAATTTTTTCTAGTTAAGCAGTATCATCTTTATCTCCAAATATGAGTTTACTCTTACAAACTTGTTGACTGTTGACTGTCAACGACCATTATTACTATTGATTGCTGATATTTTGCTCGCAGCTATAAATTGGGTAAAATATATAATTTTTTCAGTTCAAGCTAATTATTTAAATAACCATTAATCAACTTTTGTAAATCCTGATTTTCCTGGGAGATTTTTCAAAGTTGATTATGTCTAATCAGACGGACTTAGTATTACTCGACAAGGCGTGGAATTGCGATCGCGAATTCTGTGCCTTTGCCAAGAGTAGAAATACATTGTAATTTCCCCCTATGTTTTTCAGTGATAATTTGATAACTAATAGATAAACCTAAGCCTGTACCTTTACCAACTGGTTTAGTGGTGAAAAAAGGTTCAAATAATCGCTGTTGCACGCTTTCTGGAATACCAGAGGCATTATCGATAATGCGAATAATTATTTGGTCGTCGGCAGTGAGTTCAGTATAAATGCGAATCTGTGGATTGTCAGTTGTCAGTTGTCCGTTGTTCTTTATCCTTTGTTTTTCCATTGGCCACTGACCCTTCGGATAATCTTCTGTTCGAGACGCTTCGCGAACGAGTTCTCCTTTGGAGTACGCAGTCGTCTGAGGAGAGTTTCCCTCCTCAGAACTGCTCGCTGTCTCACTACTAACCCCTTCGGGGTTCGCCAGTCGGTCCTGGGGGTTTCCCCCAAGACCGCGCTGGCTCACGGACTCCTCTAAAGCATCAATCGCATTGGCCAGAAGATTCATAAACACCTGATTGAGTTGTCCGGCGTAGCATTCCACTAATGGCAAATCGCCGTATTCTTTGATAACCTCAATTGCTGGACGATCAGCTTTCGCCTTGAGCCGACTTTCTAAAATCATCAGTGTACTATCAATACCTTCATGGATATTCACGGCTTTGATTTCTGCTTCATCCAAGCGAGAAAAGTTTCGCAGAGATAGCACAATTTCTGTAATTCTTTCTGCACCAACTTGCATCGAAGTCAGCAAATTGGGTAAGTCTGCCATGAGGAAATTTAAATCAATTGCTTTTGCTGTTTTTTGAATCTCTGGGACTGGATGAGGATAGTGTTGTTGGTAAAGTTGCATCAGTTTGAGTAAATCTTGGATGTATTCATCGGCATGAATGATGTTGCCATATATAAAGTTGACTGGGTTGTTGATTTCATGCGCTACTCCAGCCACCAATTGCCCCAAACTAGACATCTTTTCGCTTTGCACAAGTTGAGTAGCTAACTGCTTTGCTTGTTCTCGCAACTCTGCTTCTGACTGTCGCAATATCTCCTCTGCTTGTTTGCGCTTAGTAATGTCATGGAGAATGACAACATATTCCCGAAAATCTTGATGGGGTCGGTCTGAGATGGAAACTTCCAAAGTTCTGATCTGAGTTTTGTGGACTAGAGTTTGTTCGCTGCGCTTTGCCCACTGTTCTGGATAGTTAGCTAATTCAGGCAGCCATTTTCTCAGGTGATTTCCGTATAATTCCAATGGTTTGACACCAAAGAAAGATTCAGTCGCTGGATTTGCTTGCCGAATTATACCCTGTTCATCTACTACTAAGATGCCGTCTTGGGCAACGATAAACAAGTGTTCGGCAGCTTCGCGAGCTTCTGCGATCGCTACTACTTGGGGTAAACTTGTCCAACAGGCGATCGCTACTCCCACAAATGCAACTATCATCAACAGGACAACAAATATATTGTCGCCTCCTGCATTTGTCGCTTTGGTCAATTTCACACCAAATAACCAGCCCACAATCAATGCACTGCACAGTAGTAAAATCAGGACGCTCACCTGGAACATTACTGAGTCCTTAATAATGACCGAAGGGCGCGATTGATATCGCCGCAGCCACCAACTCAGACGAAAGGGTCGGAAGGCAACACACCGGATAAGAGCATCAAATCCTATGATGCCAATGGGAAATAACAGTCCAATGAGAAGGTTTATCCAACCCCAGGCCATTCCGCCTACTAGCAGCACTATAATTTCTAACAGCAGAATACCCAGAGAAATCCGGGGGAACAAAACCTCTGGGCGATCGCGCCCCAGCCAAAGCCCCAAATGCAATAACATAAAGGAGACAAACCAGCCGATGTTGCCAACGGCAACGATGCGTGCTACGTCTCCCCAAATTAAATAGATTAAGCACAACACCAGCGTTAAGGTCAAAGCTGGAACGAATACACCCCGACGCGATACCACAGAAAATACTGGTGAGATGTGATTGTCTAAAGCCAGCTGATACAAAATCCTCGGACAATTAGAAACGACTGTTGCAGAACCTAAAAGACAAGCAGCTACTAGCAAAAAAGAAACGCTGATAGCAGCCGAATTTCCCCAAAAGGGTTGAGAAGCCGCCACAAGATTGAGAAAAGCATTGTCTTTGAGGCTTGGATCTGTTGCTAACCGCATAATTACCCAAGATCCCCCCAGAAAAATGGGTGGCATAATCCAGGCAGCAATATCTAAAAAGCGCAATGTCTGAGTGGGATTGCGGCTATCGGCGACAAAGGAGGAAGCCGTTTCACAGCTGTAGGTGGCATAAGTAACAAAAAAGAACCACTTTGCCCAATCCACGAAGTTCGGAGATGACAAATTGCTAGGAAAAAACCCAGGACTAGCACTAGAGAACGCTAACCAGCCCAGACCTTGCACGCAGAAGGTGATTAGTAGTCCAAACGCTGGAATTACAAAAAACAAATGCAAGATACTTAGCGCACGAGTGCCACTAAACGCCACTACAAACGGCAACAGTGTAAAGCTAATATCTAGCAAGATGTCCGGACAGGTAAGGCCCAATGCCTGCAAATTTACCTTAATTAAGTCTCTGAGTACAATTGTATTAACTGATAAGTAAGAAACCCAGTTGAGAAGATATCCAATTGCTGCATAGCGAGCTAGTCCTGGATAGTTTTTTAACAACTTGGTAGCATAGTTAGGCGTTCCTCCTGCCACATCAATAAAATGCATACCCAAGCGCTTGACTTGATAGTTGAGCAGCATCCCAAAAATTACAGCAGGTATCCAAACGAAAATAGCCTGTGAACCGAGAGCAGCATGAATTGCTGGAACTAAGGCTGTCCAAGAAATATGAGCTGTTAAACCGAAGCCCCAACTTTCAACAGCACTCAGGCTTCTAGTTAAGCGAGGATATGAAGGTTGGCTCAGAGGTGCATGAGCAGGATGGGACATGATTGGTAGTGCTGGGTAGGATACTGTAGTTAGCCTTATTAGCTAGAGTTCCCATCCCCTCAATTTTATGAACAGAGACTTGTATCCCACAGTCGTTCGATTTTGGATTTTTTCCACGGATAAATATGCTGGCTTGCAGATTATTGACTTTATACCAATTCTCTATTCGTGCAAGAAGTCTAATAAATTATGATTGCTACATCAACAAATAAAATTGTCTCTACCAACCTTTTCTTTTTCCTAATTTGGTGAGAAATCCGAGTTAGAACGGCTCAAAACAGTCATATGTCCTTACATAATCATTTCCTAATTTCGGAAAGGAATTGATAGGTTTTGATTAATTTTGTCCTAAAGTAAGGGAGATAAAACGTGAGTGAACAAGTCGATTGCAGAGAACTAAAAAAGCATGGGTGGCAGATTTATTGTGTTTGAAGGAGTGGAAGGCTGCGGTAAAACTAGCCAAATGCAGCTTTGTTGTCAGTGGTTGCAAAGTAATGGCATCCCGGTAGCTGTCACTCGCGAACCGGGGGGAACAGAATTAGGCTTGGAGCTGCGCCGCTTATTGCTAGAAAAGTCAGAGGATAAACCAGTTGCTGAGGTGACAGAATTATTGTTATATGCTGCTGACCGATCGCAACACGTTGCACAAGAACTCAAACCTAATCTGGCAGCGGGAAAATATATATTATGCGATCGCTACACAGACTCTACTATTGCCTACCAAGGTTACGGACGGGGTTTGAATATGAGTTTGATCGAGCAGCTCAACCATATTGCCACTGGTGGGTTAGAAAGTGACCTGACTATCTGGCTAGATGTTGATGTTGAGGTAGGACTGGCGCGTAAACGCGGGAGTGAAGCCGAATTAGACCGCATCGAACAGGAGGCGATCGCCTTTCATCGCCGTGTCCAGCAAGGATATGCGGAGTTAGCGGCATCCTATCCATCCCGAATCGTGCGCGTAGATGGCAGCTTCAGTAAAGAGGCTGTGCAACAAAAGATTCAGAGGATTTTGCGCGATCGCCTGAAGGAGTTGCCGTAGGCATCGCCTTCTATCCACTGGTGTAAAGTCGAGCTTTAGAACTACTACTCTGTCAAGTTAAGTTTGTTGGGTTTGTAGTGAGCGCTTTAGCGCTCAAATCAAGGACTAAAGTCCTGACTACAAACTTATTTACTTATCAAAATTACTTTGACAGACTACGACTTTTTGGCGATTCAGTGAAGATTCTGTTTAATTAGCAGCCTGGGTTGACACTGTTAATACCTGCGGTGGTGTCGCATCTGGTGGATAAAGAAAGTCTACTTCTACTAATCTGCGATCGCCTGTTTTCATATTTAGTGAAACCAATGGTTCGCCTGGTTGTCCTCTTTTTTGCACTAAATGTACAAACTGGGTTTGGGGCTTACCTTGGTCATCTTTATAACGTACTCGCACTGTTCCTCTAAAGAAGGTTTGACGGGCTGGCGTACTAAAAAAGCGCAGTCCTGGTTTTACTAACTGGTCTTCCTTCAGTGGCGTTTGCATTGATACAGCAACTGTTTGCAGACTTTGAGTATTGTTATATAGCGGCAACTTCAGACTGTATTGAATTGCATAGTTGCCATGAGCGCGATATGCGGTATCAGGATAACGCACCAACATAGTAGCACTCTGAATTTGATTAGTGCCCAAAGTTCCACCATGTAAAGTATTGAGGGCGTAAGAAAACACTTGCCCAGGTTGAGGAATAGTTAGATACCTCGTTTTAGAATTATCTGTCAATAATGCTTTCCATTGAGTACCGCCAACTACTCCTGCCACACGACCGTAAATTCTGGGCTTGCCAGTTTCTTCTAGGGGAGTGGGTGTTTTATCTCTTGGCCCAGATAAATCACCATTATCTAGTAAATTTTGCCACTCTTCCAATGTCGGCGCACGCTCGCTACCATCAGCATTAGTCCGCGCAAACATGGCGAGACTAGCTGCATATACTGTGCCATTACTCCGCAGGCGGATTAATGTAGACCGACCATTTAAAGGTGGTGTCAGTCCCTTCACGGGAATGGGCAAATTGAGTAACATCTGACTTTGCCCTGGTGGAATCACTATTTGAGCAGGGAAAATATTTTGCCGTCGTCCCCTCAGTACATCAGACATGACGCGATCGCCCGGACCGGCGAAAACTGTACCCAAAATATTTTGAGTAATAGCTGGTAACTCAATAAATGGCGCATCTGGTTGACTCAAATAACTTGCCGCCTGCAAGATATTCACTTTCACCGACTCAGAACTAGGGTTATGCAGAATAATTCCCAAATAGAGCGATTTTAAATCTTCAGGTGGTTCAGCTTTCGCAACGTGGTGGGCAAAAACATCAAATCGTCCCCGAAAGGGAAAATTTAGATGCGCTGTTGGCACTTTTTTCCCATCTGGTGGAAAGGTAGAGAGTAAAATCCCTTCTTTCAAGACCAGTTCTGGACTATTGCTATTAAACGTTGGTATCGTATCCAATTGCCCTGGTAAAGGTCGTACTTCTTGTGGTTGCACTACTTCTTCAGGTGCTGGGGCAGCAGGAGTTAATTGCGCGAGGGTCAAATTTAGTAATAACGGCAACATATACTTAGATGTTTTCTCCACCATACAGACGCTCTTCATTTTATGAAAGTGCCAGTCTGTTAATAATTAATACAAAATCAGCAATAGTTACCGCTAAATTTTCGGAAGTTAAAACCGGAACGTGGACAAAGATACAACGTGTAGTGAGTTGGTTTTGGAGCAAGTAGTTCAATACTGAATAATAAAGACCTTCACAGACAAATTTACCGCAGTCATGGCTAATATCAATTGCCTTAGCTCCCAAGATTAGTTGCTCTAAATCAACCGTTGTCTGCAAAACACTTTCTTTACAGCTAGCAACTACTTCGATACTTAATTGCGTGCGGCGCTCAGCCATGCCACAACAGATAATGTAATCGGGTTGAAATTCAGTGATTTTTTGAATTACCTGCGAACTAGCAAGCTGAACATCTACAGGTAGCAGGCGTAAAAAATTTAAGTTATGGGGGAGCGAGTCAACTTTAGTAACTTCAAGTAATAAATCATCAGAAGAATTTGACTGTTGATCGCTTAGCCAAGTGTCAAAAGAAGTTAATAATATTCTTTTCTTCATAACAAATATTATTTAGAATAGAAAAACCCTCCATAAATAATTTACAAGGAGCAGGTCAATGCCAATTATTGCGGTCGTAGATTACGAGATGGGAAATTTGCACTCAGTCTGCAAAGGCCTAGAAAAAGCTGGAGCTACTCCTAACATTACTTATTCTCCCAAAGAATTGGCAAAGGCAGATGCAGTACTGCTGCCGGGAGTGGGAGCTTTCGATCCAGCAGTGCAACATCTGCGATCGCGTGATTTAGAGCAACCCATTAAAGACACCATTGCATCTGGCAAACCTTTCTTAGGAATCTGCTTGGGCTTGCAAATTCTTTTTGAATCAAGTGCAGAAGGTAATCAACCAGGACTGGGAATTATTAAAGGAAAAGTGCAGCGTTTTCGACCAGAACCGGGAATTACAATTCCTCACATGGGTTGGAATCAGCTGGAAGTGACTCAACCCAAAAGTATTTTATGGGAGCATTTGCCAGCTCAACCTTGGGTATATTTTGTTCATTCTTACTATGTTGACCCAATTGACCCGCAAGTCCGTGCTGCAACTGTTACTCATGGTACTCAGACTATAACAGCTGCGATCGCTCATGAAAACCTGATGGCAGTTCAATTTCACCCGGAAAAATCTTCTAATATCGGATTGCAAATCCTGTCTAATTTTGTTGCTCAAGTCCGTGAGAAAATTGCTGCATAATCATGTTTTGTCATTTGTCATTTTGTCATTTGTTAAGAATTGAAAATGACCGCTGACTACTGACCATTGACCATTGACTATTGACTAATGACTTTAAGAATCTACGGCAATCGTCAGATTAAAACTTTACCTGGACAAGAAACCAGACCCACTAGTTCGCGGGTAAGGGAGGCAGTTTTTAATATTTGGCAGGGAAGAATAGCAGGTTGTCGCTGGCTAGATTTGTGCGCTGGTAGTGGTTCAATGGGCGCAGAAGCTTTGTGTAGAGAAGCTAGCTTAGTAGTAGGAATTGAACAATCGAGTCGAGCCTGTGCAACCATCCGACACAATTGGCAGCAAGTCGCCGACGCTGAACAAGAATGGCAAGTATTGCGGGGAGATGTCATCCAGCAGTTAAAAAACTTATCAGGAAAGCAGTTTGACAGAATTTACTTCGATCCGCCTTATGCTAGTGGATTGTATCAACCAGTGTTAGAAGCGATCGCCTCTTATCAATTATTAGATGCCACTGGCGAAGTAGCAGCAGAACATAGTCCCCAAGCTTGGACACCTCCAGCGATCGCAGCTTGGGAAATTTGTCGCGAGAAAGTTTACGGTAACACAGCTCTTACTTTCTACAGAACAGTAAAGTCTGAGGGATAAGGAGGCAGAGGGCAGAGGGCAGAAGGCAGAAGGTAGGAGTTTGGAATTTTATCTCCCCCTGCTTCCCCTGCTTCCCCTGCTCCCTTTACCTCCTTAGCCTCCCAACTGGTTGGGGCGCTTGTATTGCTTATAGGCAGCGTAAAACAGCCCAGCGAGGGTAACTACAATTAGACCAAGGACAATACCTGACAGCAGGGGTTCAACCACTTTAAATCTCCTGTTTGCAATTCTTCAAGATTCATATCTCGTTTTTGATTTTACCAAATTGAGGGTGAATCCCGCTCCCTACAGTGTTTTTGAGTGAAAGATGTTCATAAAAAAACTGTAATCTGTGCTTGCAGACACAATCAAGAACTTTTAAGCTATGTGTAGGAAATGAAAAATTTTTAGCACACCTAGACTTTCACCGCAAACCTTTTGGATAACCAGATTACCAAACCTGAAACTCTGATTCAGCGCATCGCACTGTTGACTCTGGCGATACTGCTAGCAGTCCCTTTGGGCATTTTTGGTGTTCAAATGGTTCGAGCCTCCGATCCATATGTCAAAAGTGTTCTTTCTTTGACAGGAGATCCAATTCAAGGACATGCTATCTTTCAAATCAATTGTGCCGGTTGTCATGGACTGGAAGCTGATGGACGAGTAGGCCCCAGTTTACAAGCTGTCTCAAAGCACAAGTCCCGGTATGGACTGATTCACCAAGTTATTAGTGGTGAGACACCACCCATGCCCAAGTTCCAGCCTAGCGTCCAAGAGATGGCTGACCTTTTGAGCTATTTGGAAACTTTGTAAGTTCAATATCCAAAGGGATGGAAAAAACAGTATGTAGGACACAGTTCTTTACATACTTTTTTTGTTATAGATTCCAGGGCTTTTCAAGTTATTGAACTCCATCACTCCCTATCCCCATACGGGCGTAAGGCCTTGCGCTCCTACCCACTCCCTAATCCCCACTTCCAACTCCTCATCTCAAGCGATTGGCGTGATTTTGGACTAAATATCTTTACCAAAAGACTGTTTTAAATATTACAGATACCAAATTGGTATCAAATATCAACTATTGATGCATCTCAATATGCAACAATGATTAGCGTGATTCTGTAATCACACTCTAAGGATAATGGAGATGTAATATTTATGAGTCAGTCCCCTAACCCACAGGCAAGAAAACTTTTGTACATTGTTGGTGTAGCTCTTGGTCTTGCTCTGTTGCTGACTGCTTTAATTTATTTCTTATTGGGAATTGGTGTAATCAAGTCTGTTTCGACATATGTGGTTTGGGCAATTATTCTTTTTTCTATTGGTGCTGGTCTATTGAGCGGTGTCGGGACAAGAGGTTAATCTCTGATATTGCTACAGTATGCCAATAATAAACTTGTATAGAATTTAAATTAAGAGCTATTTTTGCTAAAAGATATCTATAAAAATAAATATTAAATTTTGTTAATATTTTAGTTAAAATGTAACACACTCCATTTGCGTTGGTGCATAGTGTCTGCAAATCAGCAAATCACCTTGAACAATATAGCGGTTTTCACTTCGTTGCAATACAGTTAGAACCCCACCCTGCTTTTATATGAGCAAATGCAGGTTGGGGTGGAAGCTTACTTCATGCAGACGAGACTTGCTATGGTATTGTGGCATCACATAATGGCAATAAATAGATACCCTCTAGACTTATTGATTTTTACCTATCGAATATTTACTTCTTGCCAGTGATTTCCAGATTGAGAATTTTCAATCCTAGTAGCTGATTTTTTGGAGACAAATGCATTTGAATTGGTTTTTTGAATAGCAGAAACCCTAGCTAAAGCTAGCTTTTGACTTTGAGTTTGTAAGCGCTGCTTTTGAGTATATTCGTTCAGTTTGACCTGAGCTTGTGCGTAAACAGAAGTATTTTTGGGAATTTGGCGTAGGAATTTAACAGCAGCATTAAAGTCACCTACAGATGCTTTTTTGGAAGCATTATGTAAAAAGTAGGCTGCTCTAATCTGCCGCTTTTGATTGTATTCAGCTAACTTTCGTTGAACTAAAGCACCAGCAGAACTTTCTTGGGGAATTTGACGCAGATACTCTAAAGCAGTAGAAAAATCTCTTTGGCCAGCTCTTTCGTAAGCTTTTGCTAATAAGTCTTGCGTTTGGGCTTCGATGTTAACACGTGCTTGCTGAGCCAGTTTGTCTGTTTTGGATTGCCAATATAAAATATCTGGAACGTTAGGAGTAGCACGCAGAACATCTGACCATCTACCTTCGTTTAAGGCTTGTTCAGCTATTAGATACTGTTGTGCAGCTTCTTGCCATTGCTGTTGCCATTCTTCGATTGTGGCTTGAGCTTCTGGATAAATATTACTGTAAGAGGGAATCGATTTAGCCAGAGCGATTGCTGCTTGCAAATCTCCTGTTTGATATTCTTCAGTTGCTTTATATAAAGTTTCCGTTTCTGAGTAAGCTGGAGAAGTATTCAGCAAAGAATATACTCCCAACCCCATCAACAAAGAATTAGCTGCCAGTCCTACTGTCATTCCTGTTAGTAGGGGTGATGATTTCCCAGGTGCAGGCTGTTGATGAGAATCATCATTTTCAGCAGTTGGTTCTAAAGCCAGAGTAGGCTGAGTTTCCGCTGCCATTTGTTTGAGTACACGCAGTACTTCATCCACAGACTGGAAGCGGTCTTGAAAGTCATAGCGGATCATTTGGCTAAGAACAGCAGCGAGATAATCGTTAACTGGCGTGTTTGGCGATCGCCAGATAATCTCATTAGTATAAGGATCTACTTGTAATTGCAGTGGTTCTATTCCTGTTAACGCTTGGATGGCAATCATACCCAAAGCATAAATATCGCTATTGGGTTGTGTTTGACCAATGAATTGCTCTGGAGGTATGTAACCCAGTGAAGTCACAGGAATACTATAGATAGGCAATTCCGCATCTATGCCAAGATCGACTGACTGGATTGAGCCAAAGTCAATTAAAACTAACTTGCCATCAACAGCACGTCTGATCAAGTTTTCTGGTTTGATATCGCAATGAATAACGCCTTGAGAGTGAACAAATTCTAAAATACCTAAAACATCTATTAAAAATTCCACCACATCGCTTTCAGTCCAAACACATCCCCACTCTTGATTTATGGGTAGTTCGGCAGTCAAGTCGTGTCCTTCAATAAACTCCTGTATTAAATAGAAACGCTCATTTTCTTCAAAGCAGGCAATAAATTCCGGAATTTGCTGATGAAGTCCCAGACGCTTGAGAGTTTCAGTTTCAGTGAGAAAGCGTAATCTCAAAGTGTCTAAGTAGCTAGGCTGGCAATTATTAACCTTCAGTTGCTTAACGACACACTTAGGGTTATCCGGGTAATCTATATCTACTGCAATGTATGTTTGTCCAAATACCCCTGCACCTAGGCTTTGGACGATTTGGTAACGCGATTGTAATACTTTACCGATCATGTGGTAGTTCATGAGCTGGTTACTTAGTAAATCCTTATATAGGTTTTCTAACATGGTCTTTTCTTTCCGGAAGTCCTGAAAAGTAAATAATTAGAGGCTTGATTCCTAAAATGCAAGTTAATTTTTTAAGTATTTTTACTAAGAAAATATAAATTATTTTAATACTCTAATCAAACAAAAATACAAATTTGCTTTAGGGTATTAAATATTGCTCTTAGTAAGCAAGTAGCAGTATACAAGTGTAGAACTCTACAGCTGATTCATTGTTGCAAAGATTTTGAAAACTGGATTATTTATCAGCTGATGAGCATTAAAGTTGCATGGAACCAGGCCCGAAGCACTGACTACAAGCGAATTATTCAGGAAAAATGAATGACAATTAGCTTATATTATGATGCCTAATCGACACTGACGATAGCATAACAAAGGAGTTCCCTCTGTAGCCAGAGAAAACCCCTTTTGTATGATGCAGTGAATGAATTGATAGAGGATATAAGCCAGCAGAAAAAATGAGTACTTAAGTATTAGACATGGAATCGAAAAATAATGAGATATGAATGCTAGTCTACAGGCAATATGGTTTTAGTTCAGAGGGCAGATCGCATAAGGCAGAAGGAAAGTTTTTTTCATTCTTCCTGCTATACGCAGTTCATGACGGCTACTTATGCTTTTCTGCTTAAATCCTTCCCCCTTTCCCTTGTCATTGTGTTGTTGCTAAGGTAGATTCTGGCAAAAAATATTTCAGATTTTCTCGCTGAGTTGCAAATCTCAAGTATTGCGATGTCATATCTGGTGTAAGCAGTTCTATCATCAATCTGTTTTCCACCCAGAATTCAATCACGTCAAAGAAAGAATCGCGGTTACAAGGCACTACACGCCAACCTTCACGGACACCGATTTGCTCAATTTCTTCCTGGCTAGTAGATACGGAGATGGCTGCATGAATATCTGTAAATCTAGAAGTAATGGCGTTATTCACAAATACACACTGTTCATCACTTTCGCCAGGTTGTATCTGAGAGCCTAGAGGATAAAGTTCAATCACTGTACCGTGTTCATCGAAAGGTATAACCATATAACTGCCTGGGTTCGGAAAAAAGGAAACAGCCTCTGCTTTTAAGATTTCTGCGAGAACTTGGGCAACGTGGTGGGGGTTGTTAACAGCAATTGAAATGTGGTGAATCATAAAATAACCTCTCTTCGATATTTTGTAGATTAGAAAACAATCGAGAAGAACTAGAAGAAGCAAGCGATAAGTAGCTGAAGATCTTCTTCATTGAGGTCGCCCGTAATGGGCCCGACCCTGGCCATCAAGGGTGTCAAGCACTAAAACTTGCTGTCCGTATTCATTTGTCTCAACAGACCACCCGTAGGTTTCAGGCTTTGCCGTATTGTTGCTGGAGTAGGTGCGTCCAGAGTTGCAGATTTGCCCCTTGGATGTGCTGTCAGTGGGCTGGAAGGTGAGCTGCCGATCCTCGACTTGAACTTTGCCTTTTTCCTCTATGAAGAGGTTTGAGGCACAATTGTATGTGTTGATCTGAATCAGCCTCCTTCTCTGGTAGTCGCCGTTAGCAGCAACCTGGAAGCGATCGCTAGAGCCGTTGGGAGCTGCCGACTGCCCTGTATATTGGTCTTGGTATTGGATAGATGAGATTCGGCCGTATTGCCACTCGCCTTGGAGTACAGCAGGTATCACTATGCCATTGTTCTCTGCTTGACTCGTGCTAGAGTAAAAAACAACGCTAGCGCTAAGAGTTAGGCTCAGGGCACTAGAAGCAAAAAGACGAGCAGCTTTTGGTATGGAGTGAAGTTGTTGGCTTGTCATGTTTAACTACCTATATTTGATTTTTGAGAAATGCAAGTATATATCGGCTTAAACGTTTTATAACGCTTAATTTGTGTGTCTATATGCTGTGTTTGTTTATGGTTTTCAGCTAAAGTTTTGATTTGATGTTTTTAAATTAAAGAACAATCGGGGAGAACTAGAGGAGGTAATACTAATTCGTAATTCGTAATTCGTAATTCGTAATTCGTAGGGCGCTGCGGCCTTGCACCTCTACTTGATATAGGCGATTTCCCAATTGGGGATAATTGAGGTAATTGACATTTTGTAATAATTGATTATTAAAAGATTAAACTAACGTTACAATTGCTAAGAATAATGAGTAGCCTATTCTGGCTCAAGCTGATATTGTGATGCCTAACCAGTCGCTCCAATCGCCCAAAGCAGACATTTTGGTAATTGATGATACGCCAGAAAATCTGAACCTTCTATCTGCTATGTTGACGGAACAAGGATATAAAGTTCGGAGTGTAACCAAAGGGTCTACAGGGTTGCGAGGAGCAAATGCTGCTCCTCCCGATCTGATTTTGTTGGATGTGAATATGCCGGAGATGAATGGCTATGTAGTTTGCCAACACCTGAAGGCAAACGATCGCACCCGCGAAATCCCGGTGATTTTTATCAGTGCTTTGGGTGATGTGTTGGATAAGGTGAAAGCGTTTGCAGTTGGCGGAGTGGACTACATTACTAAGCCTTTTCATCTAGAAGAAGTTCTAGCACGAATTGACAATCACTTAACAATTCGCAAACTGCAAAAACAACTCCAAGCGCAAAATGAACGCTTGCAACAGGAAATTCACGATCGCGCCAAGGCAGAAGAGAAGTTTACCAAAGCTTTTCGGTCTAGTCCCAATCCGATTGCGATCGCCACTGTCACTGAAGCACGCTTTATTGATGTCAATCCCAGCTTTTTAAGAATGAGCGGCTATCTTCTAGATGAAGTAGTTGGACATACCATTACTGAATTAGATTTGGGTAAAGATGTAGGAGCGATCGCTAAGACAATTCAACTTTTGCTGGATACTGGCTCATTACACAATCAGGAATTTGAATTCTCCACCAAGTTTGGAGAGGTTAAAACCATACTGCTATCCATCGAATTGATTGACTTATCAGGGGTGCAGTGTGCTTTATTAATTGCCAACGATATTACCGAACGCAAACGTTTAGAAAACGAGTTTATTTCTCTGGTCAGTCACGAATTACGTACACCATTAACCTCCACAATGGGAGCTTTGGATTTGTTGGGTGCAGGACAATTAGGAAATCTCACCCCACAGGGACAAAAATTTTTGAGTATTGCTACCACTAATACTGAACGCTTGATCCGTTTGGTAAACGATATTCTCGATTTAGAGCGGATGAAATCGGGCAAAATCTTCATGCGTAAGGTAAACTGCAATGCTGCTGAATTGCTAATTACAGCAACGGAAGCAATGCAAGCAATGGCAGAAAAATCACAAGTTAAGCTGATTGTCAATCCTCTCGATATTCAACTTTGGGCAGACCCCGACCGCTTACTGCAAACTCTGACCAACTTACTGAGCAACGCCATTAAGTTTTCAGCACCAGGCGATACTGTTAGGATCGGTGCTACACTCCCAGACTACGAGAGCGACAAGTCAAAAGAAAATGAGCCTGCAACAACCGACTACCTGCTGATTACTATCCAAGATGAAGGGCGAGGAATTCCTGAAGATAAATTACAGCTTATTTTCGAGCGCTTTCAGCAGGTAGATGCATCCGACTCCCGCAACAAAGGAGGAACGGGTTTAGGACTAGCCATTTGTCGGAATATCGTGCAGCAACATGACGGAAAAATTTGGGTTCAGAGTATTTTGGGAGAGGGTAGCACGTTCTATGTGCTATTACCTTTAGCATCCTTCAAATAGCAGCTTCTATCTGGTTAATTCTGCTCCAAATTTTGGCGATCGCGTTCTAGAATAACTCAAGAGCGATCCAGCTAATCAGCATCACATATGATGCACCGATGTCACTATGAGTAGAAATATTTTAATTGTTGATGATGAAGAAGACGTACAGGCGATCGCAAAATTGGGATTAGAAATGGGTGCTGGTTGGAATGTGTTGACAGCCAGTTCTGGTCAAGAAGCCCTACATGTAGCAGCCAATCGCCAACCAGATGTCATCCTACTAGATATGATGATGCCTGATATGGATGGGCGTGCAACCCTGCAACAACTGAAAGCTAACCCCGCCACGAAGACAATTCCAGTAATTTTATTAACAGCCAAAGTCCAGGAATCGGATCGAGAAAGTTTTACTTATTTAGATGTCGCTGCTGTTTTTGCCAAGCCTTTCCGTCCTTTGAAACTGGCAGAGCAAATTAGTGAAGCATTGGGCTGGGGGTGAGGGGAGGCAGGGGGGATGAGGGAGACAAGGGAAAGAATAATAACTCTTGCCTTCTGCCTTCTGCCTCCTGCCTCTTAACTTTTACAGCGCACAACTCAACTCGCCAGCTTTTTGGGTAAAGCGGTGGTTTTCCCGATAGTCTACTGGACAATCAATTACGGCAGGCACATCTTGAGCAAGAGCTTCTTTAAGTATGGGTATCAAGTCAAGTGTAGATTCAACTCGATAACCTTTTAAACCCATGCTTTCTGCTAATTTGACAAAATCTGGATTGCCAAAATGTACAAATGATGAATTGCCTTTACCAAAATGATTTTCTTGCTTCCACTCAATTAATCCATAGCCACCATCATTAAAAATGATGGTGACAAACGGAGTTCCAACACGTAAAGCAGTTTCTAATTCCTGGCAATTCATCATAAAACCGCCATCACCACTCACTGCTACGACTTTGCGGTTGGGATAAACTAGTTTGGCTGCTAAAGCCCCAGGAATAGCAATACCCATAGCTGCAAAACCATTGGAAATAATGCAAGTATTGGGACTATGACAGTGATAATGACGGGCCATCCACATTTTATGTGCGCCCACATCAGAGATGACGATATCATCTGGCCCCATCACTTGTCGCAAGTCATAAATTAACTTTTGTGGCTTAACAGGGAAACCTTCATCGTGGGCGTACTGTTCGTAATCAGCACGAATATCTCCGCGTAAACTGATAGCAAAAGGATTAGGTTTACCCTGACGGTCTGCCAATTTTAAGATTTCATAGAGGGAATCAGTAATATCTCCTACTACTTCTGCGTAGGGAATATAACTGCTATCAATTTCTGCCGCATTTAATCCAATATGTACTATTGGAATTTTGCCATCAGGATTCCATTTTTTTGGAGAAAACTCTATCAAATCATAGCCAATAGCAATTACTAAATCTGTATTGTCAAAGCCACAGGTAATAAAATCTCTTTGCTGTAATCCCACTGACCACAAAGCTAAATGATGAGTGTAAGGAATTACGCCTTTGCCCATAAAAGTATTAGCAACCGGAATATTCATCTGGGTAGCAAATTGCGTTACTGCATCACTTGCTTGAGCGCGAATTGCCCCATTTCCTACTAAGATTAATGGGTTAACTGCTTGAGAAATGGCAGCGGCGGCTGCCCGAATGCTGGCAAAAGATGCATAGGTTTTTTCGATATTGTCCTTACGCAAAGGTTTGCCCACTACAGGCATGGCAGCAATATTTTCTGGTAAATCGATGTGAACTGCACCAGGTTTTTCGCTTTGCGATCGCTTAAATGCTTTTCGCACAACTTCTGGTGTAATACTCGGTCTGACAATCTGTTTATTCCACTTGGTCACAGGTGCAAACATTGCCACCAAATCCAAATATTGATGGGATTCGATGTGCATTCTATCTGTTCCCACTTGACCGGTAATCGCCACCAAAGGCGCACCATCAAGGTTAGCATCTGCTACCCCAGTCATCAAGTTTGTCGCCCCAGGGCCAAGAGTAGAAAGACAGACTCCGGCTTTTCCTGTTAAGCGACCGTAGACATCCGCCATGAATGCAGCACCCTGTTCATGACGAGTAGTAATAAATTTTATGGAAGAATGTTTAAGTGCTTCTAAAACGTGCAGATTTTCTTCGCCAGGGAGTCCAAAAACATATTGCACTCCTTCATTTTCTAGGCACTGCACCAAAAGTTCAGCTGTATTCATTTGATTTCCTTACTAGCGACTATATTAAGTTAGGAGTTGTGAGTTATTAGCGAGGAGTTTTTATTTCTAACTCCTAACTCCTGTACAGACGCGATTAATCGCGTCTCTACTCCTAACTCCTAACTTTTCGATCACTTCACCCACACAGTCTTAACATTGACGAACTCATGTATACCCTGAATACTCAATTCTCTGCCATAGCCAGAACGTTTGATGCCGCCAAAGGGTAAGCGGGGGTCGGATTTAACCATGCCGTTGATAAATACGGCACCGGCTTCGATTTCTTCAACTAAGCGATCGCGTTCTTGGTCGTTGGTTGTCCAGGCACTTGCACCTAAGCCAAAGGGTGTAGCATTAGCGAGTTTAATAGCAGCATCGATATCGGGAACACGAAATAATAACGCCACCGGGCCAAAAAATTCTTCTTGGGCAATTGGTGTGTCGGGAGGGATATCTATGATAATGGTTGGCGGATAAAAGTTTCCAGGATGATTTGCTAAAGAATGTCCACCAGTGAGAACTTTACCCCCACTTTTGACAGCGACTTGCACTTGCTGGTCTAAATCTTCGAGGATACCGGGAGTTGCCAAGGGGCCGAGGTCGGTATCTGGTTCCATAGGATCGCCAATTTTTAGCGCCTTGAATTTTTCGAGTAGCAATTTTTCAAATTTATCGGCGATCGCTTCTGCTACAATAAATCGTTTCGCTGCTATACAAGATTGCCCGTTATTCAACATTCGTGCTGTAGTAGCTGTGACAACTGCCGCTTCTAAATCAGCACTTGCTAACACGATAAATGGGTCACTTCCTCCTAATTCCAAAACGGTTTTTTTAAGTTGTTTGCCAGCAGCAGCAGCCAGGGATGCGCCTGCTGGTTCGCTTCCGGTCAAGGTAGCAGCTTTTACTCGGTCATCAGCCATTAGATCGGCAACTTTGGCAGCACCTATCAACAGCGTTTGAAAAACACCTTGGGGAAAACCTGCCCGTTGAAAAATATCTTCAATTGCCAGGGCACATTGCGGCACGTTGGAAGCATGTTTGAGTAAACCAACATTGCCTGCCATCAGTGCTGGTGCAGCAAAGCGAAACACTTGCCAAAAAGGGAAATTCCACGGCATGACTGCGAGAATCACACCTAATGGTTGGTAGCGAACAAAACTATGATTTGCATCAGTGTTGACGGTGACATCAGCCAAAAATTCAGCGGCATGTTCGGCGTAGTAGCGACAGACGAAGGCACATTTTTCTACTTCTGAAACTGCCGCCTTGAACGGCTTACCCATTTCTAAAGTCATTACTTTAGCAAAGTCTGCTTTTTCTTGCTCTAAAATTTCCGCAGCTTTTGAAAGCCAGTGCGATCGCTTTTGGAAATTAGTCTTGCGGTACTGTTCAAAAGCCTGACCTGCCAAATCTAGTTTAGCGGCAATTTCTGCGTCGTTGAGCGGCTCAAAGGTTTTGAGCGTTTCCCCAGTGGCGGGATTAATGGTGGCGATAGCCATTACCTGACCTCCCGTTAAAAAGTAGCTTGAAGTAGCTTCCTAGTGTTACACATATCAATTAGGGAAGCCACCACCCAAATTTTAGTCTTTCAGCCAAAAATTAGCTGCCCAATATTACAATTTCGCAACTTAAATTGAATAAAAGTATACCAATCAACAGGTATTAATATGGGTGAATTAGCAGAATTGAATTATGGAAACAATACCACCAATTGAGAACAGCAGCTTAAATTTCACAATCTCGTGCTATTACCTAAAAAGACTTAGATACTGAGTAGGAATTATCGGTAAAATTCCCAGTGTTGCTAAAATAATTGCAGTACGTATTAGAGCTAACTTTAACGATATCAACAAACAGAGGAATTATACCAATTCTCTAAAATCCAGCAACAAATTCAAACCCACAAACCCAAATTATATCTGACTTTATTAATTACGAATTACGAATTGGAATTAAGCCATGACTCAAGCCTTACGCAAACTAGTTACATTCGATGAATTCGTTGCTAAATATCCAGATAACACGGGAAAACGTTACGAATTATATAATGGAGTAGTAATCGAAATGCCACCACCTACGGGCGACCATGAAGAGGTAGTTGGATTTTTAGCCACAAAAATCACTTTAGAATATAGTCGCTTAAATCTTCGTTATTTCATCCCAAAAACAGTATTAGTCAAACCACTTGAAAACGAATCAGCTTACTCGCCAGATGTGCTGATACTCAATCTTCCTAATTTAGTTAACGAACCTCTGTGGAAAAAAGAATCCACTGTTACTCAAGCAGCATCAATTCCCTTGATAGTTGAGGTAGTGAGTACAAACTGGAGAGATGATTATCTAAAAAAATACGCTGACTATGAAGAAATGGGAATTCCTGAATACTGGATCGTAGATTATACTGCATTGGGCGGTAGGGAATTTATTGGCAATCCCAAACGACCTACTGTTTCGGTTTGCTGTTTAGAAGAAGGGGAGTATCGCATTAGTAAATTTCGAGGAGATGACCGTATCCAGTCGGCAACTTTTCCAGAGTTTAATTTGACGGCAGAGCAAATTTTTAGTGCTGGCACGGTTAGCTAATGCATAATCAGCGTTGATACTTGATGCAATTTCGTTTGATAAACCTTCACAGATCGATCGATTCCTTTGAAACGATAATCCCCCATTTCTCGGAAATCTGAGGGTTGTGAAAGCATTGTATGGGTGGCTTCACTAATGACGCATTCACCAGGGGGACAAACTGCTTCCATACGAGCAGCAAGATTAATCGTAGCTCCTAGTGCAGTATAGTCTACCCTTTGAGAGCTACCAACATCTCCTACGACAGCCTTACCACTATTAATGGCAATGCGTAATTGTAGGGGTTCTTGCCAAAAACCATTGGCATTCAGACATTCGAGACGGGTGAGCATTCCTTTAGCAGCGGTGGTGGCGCGATCGGCATGATCTATTTGCAGTTCGGGAGCGCCAAAAAATGCCATAATACAGTCGCCAATATATTTATCTAAAGTGCCGCCACAGGCAAACACTTCTTGCAACATCTCTTCAAATAAATTATTCAATAATTGGGCGATCGCAGTTGGTGTTAACCGTTCAGAAATTGCTGTAAAGCCAACCAAATCTGCAAACAAAATGCTGATTTCACTTTCTGCGGGGGCTAAACGACCATCTGGCAAACCACCTACAGCTATTAACTGCTGGACAACAGATGGAGAATGATACCTTTCTAGGCGATGACGAATCACCTCTTCAGTTTTGAGTTTCTCTGCCAGCAGCCAACGTTGAACGCTAGAAGCCACCAGATTTGCTAAAGCTGAAAAAAAGCTGAGTTCTTCCTCACCCTCATTTTCCCAATGGGCAGAAGAAAGATGGGCATCGGCATAAAGAACACCGACAACTTTATTTTCATCCCATAAAGGTACGGCCATGGCGCTGCGAATGCCTTTGACTAAAATACTGTGTTCTCCAGCAAATCGTTCATCTTTATGGGTATCAGCTGTTTGAATGGCAACTTTTTCCTCAAATACCTTTTGACAGATACTACGACTAATCCAATTGCCATCAGCTGCTAAATATTTCTGTTCAAAAATGTTTCTCGTACCAGCATTCACCAACTCCAGATGACCGCCTCCATTGACATCAATTAATAATGCCAAGCGGTCAATACTATCGAGGTAACGAAAAACAACTTCTTGCACCTGAGAGAAAATTTCTTCTATGGATGCTGCTGCACAGAGATTTTTAGCGATATCTACCAAATCTTTAAGACGTGCGATCGTTTTATCTTTATTACTGGTTTCGCCATCCTTGCTATCGGCCGCTATCCATTGCTGTTGTAGTTGTTTGACATTGCGAAAAATCGTTCTTTGCTCAGAAACTGCCGCAGCTTCTGTATACTTAGTCATTACCTGTGTACTAGGATTGGCAAACTGCACTACCAAGTTCACATTCCCTAGCCAAATAATATCGCCCTGATGTAACTTCTGGACACTGGTCACAAGATTTTGATTGACTTGCGTCCCGTTTTTACTACCTAAATCCTCAATAGTCCATACACCATCAGCCGTTTTCACCAGCCTGGCGTGTTGGCGGGAAACTCCTCCAAAAGGTAGATATAAGTCACATTCTGGCAGACGACCGATCGTGAATTCATCTTTATTCACGGACACCGTTGATTCGGTATCTCCCTGTTGTAAGCGTAATGTGAGTTCTGTCATGAGTATGATATGTCTATCCTGGGGGCTGGGGATGCAAGCATTTTTAGGGTAAAGGATACGCTAAGGGTTAAGCTTTATCCTTTCTTTATGGCACTGCTAACGGCATTACGACAACTGCATGTAGTAAATATCACCCATAAATTATATACAAGTATTAAAGAAGCGATCTTAAAGCGAAGAATGGTGGATATCCCTCAAAAATAAGAATTTTTGCTGCAAAAACAATCCATGATAATTTCTGAGAAGATAGGTGGCATAGTTACTTAAATAATAAAATGTATATTCAATTACATAAAATTTGGATTAAGTAAAACTAAAAGTAGTTAATTGTCTAAAACTATACTCAGTATGTTTTTGAAACAGTTTTATAAAGTTTTTATGAACTCGATAGTACCCTCAAGGGTACTTTTGATTATAAATTTTTAAACCTAAAATTCAGCAATGTAACTGACACGATTTTCCAGTTTAGCATTATTTAACTTAACTAGATTCAGCTAATTTATATTGGTTACTAACTATAAAAATAAACAGTTTTTTTAAACATTATGCTGATATCAACTGAGCCTAAATTTATCTATTATCCAATTAGTGTTAATTCTAATGTTGAAACAATAAAACTATTTGAAAATAAAGATCCGAGATTTGATGGTGCGATTAATGGGGGAAGTCCTTCATTAGTGTCTAGTGATGACAAACCTTATGACGCAGGTTTTAAATTTAAATCTTCCCAAGCGGGTAAAATTAAAGCTTTGAGGTGTTGGATATCTTCCCAAGATAATATCAACCAACCTCATAAAGCAAGACTTTGGGATGCTGAAACAAAACAGAAATTAGCTGAAGTGACATTCACTAATATCGTTGGTGATGCTTGGAATGAAGCAACCTTAAATCCACCTATTGAGATTCAACCT